>NZ_JBEPEQ010000074.1:0-31375 GCF_040300925.1 Micromonospora sp. NPDC000207 | reverse complement strand
GCCCGCTCGGGGCGTACTTCGCCGACTCCACCGCCCGCGACCGCCTGCGCCCCGGCGATCCCCTCCGGGTGGGCGTGGGTGACCTCGGCGCTGGCCCGGGCCTGGGCGGCGGCGCGGGCGGTGGAGTCGGCGAAGTACGCCCCGAGCGGGCCGACCCGCATGGCGGCCCCGTTGCCGCAGGAGCCCTGCCCGTCGAAGGCCGAGGCGGCGGCCACCGGCCAGGGCGTCCCGGTCCGGATCAGGCGCAGGAGCGTCGACGCGCCGGTGCCGTACCCACGGTGCGGCTGGTGACGGTCGGCGAACGCCCGTGCCAGCCGGTCCCTGTCGATCTCCCCGAGTGCGGCCAGCTCGGACACCACCGAGCAGGCCATCTCGGTGTCGTCGGTCCAGTGCCAGGGCGGCGGCGGGAGTCGACCGGCGGCCAGGTCGGCCGGGGTGGACCCCGGTCCGACGAACCGCTCGCCGAGGGCGTCGCCGACCGACAGACCGGCCAGGGCGTCCCGGGCCAGTCCCAGACGGGTGTCGGCGAAGAGTACGTACGTCATTACCGTCCCAGCTTGCCGGGTTCCCAGGTGTGCCGCAACGGGGTCGGCTTGCCACGGGAAGTACCTTCTTGACGTGGCCACCGTGCTCCTGGTCGAAGACGACCACGTCGTACGCGGCGCGATGCTGCGATCCCTCACCGACAGGGGGCACGCCGTGCACGCCGTCGGTACGGCGTTGGAGGCGCTGCGCCGGGTCGCCGCCGAGACCCCCGACCTGGTCGTCCTCGACCTGGGCCTGCCCGACCTGGACGGCTCCGACGCGCTGCGGATGCTGCGGGGCATCACCGACGTGCCGATCATCATCGCCACCGCTCGCGACGACGAACAGTCGGTGGTCCGCCTGCTGCGGGCGGGGGCCGACGACTACATGGTCAAACCGTTCACCGGGGCGCACCTCGACGCCCGGATCACCACGGTCCTGCGTCGGGTCGGGCGGGCCAGCCGGGACGTCGCACCGGCCGTCCACGCCGTCGGCGGGCTCCGGGTGGACGTCGGGGAACGCAGCGCCCACCTCGACGGCGAGGCGCTGGCGCTGACCCGCAAGGAATTCGACCTGCTGGCGTATCTCGCCGCCCGTCCGGGCCGGGTAGTGTCCCGGCGGGAACTCTTGGAGGAGGTATGGCGGCAGCCATCGGTCGGCGAGGACCAGACGATCGACGTCCACCTGTACTGGCTTCGCCGCAAAATGGGCGAGTCCGCGGCGAAGCCGCGTTACCTGCGCACCGTGCGGGGGGTCGGATTCCGGTTGGTGGCACCGGACTGAGGACGGCGCTGGCGTGGCTCACCGCCGGCATGTGCACCCTCGTCGCGCTGGCCTTCCTGGTTCCGCTCGGCACGAACCTGCGCGAGCAGGCCCGCGACGGCGCGCTCGCGGACGCGGCCCGACGCAGCGCCCTGGTCACCGGCGCGCTGTCGGTCAGCACCGAGGCGGCGGTGGTGGAACGGGCCGTCACGGCCACCGGCGACGATCCGGCGACCCGTCCCGTGGTCCACGGTCTCGGAGACGAACCGCCGGGTGGTCGGGCGGACGGGGCCGACCTCGACGCCGTCGCCGCCGACCGCCGGCCGGCTGTGGTGACGGTGCCCGGTGGGGTGGCCCGACTCGATCCGGTGTCGCTCGGCGAGACGGTCGCGGTGGTGGAGGTCTTCGTCCCCGACTCGGCCCTCACGGAGGGCGTGGAGCGGATCTGGTGGCTGCTGGCGGCGGTGTGCGCCGCCCTCGTCGGGGCCACTGTGATCCTGGTGGACCGGGTGGCGGCCCGCGCCGTCGACTCGGCCCGGGGGCTGGTCCGGGCGGCGCTCGCGGTGGGCGGCGGGGACCTGGACGTCCGGGTCGAGCCCGGTGGGCCACGGGAGCTGGCGGAGGCGGGGCACGCGTTCAACCGGATGGCGGACCGGCTGGTGGTCTCGCGTACCGACGAACGGGAGATGGTAGCCGACCTGTCGCACCGGCTGCGGACCCCGCTGACGGTGCTCCGGCTCGACGCGGAGGCGCTGGAGTCCGACGACACCAGCGTGGGGCCGTTGAGCCAGGCGGAGCTGGACCGTCTCCGGGGGATCCGGCGGATCCGGCAGGCGATCGTCACCCTGGAGGGGGAGGTCGACGAGCTGATCACGGCCACCCGTAAGGCTGTCACCCAGGAGACCGCACCGGGCAGCTGTGACGCCAGCGAGGTGGTCCGGGACCGGATGGTGTTCTGGGCGGCGCTCGCCGGGGACCAGAACCGCCCGCACCGGGTCTCCGGCGCCCACCTGCGGATTCCGGTGCCGGTGGCGCGGGCCGAGCTCGCCGCCGCCCTGGACGCGGTGATCGGCAACGTCTTCCGTTACACCCCGCAGGGTACGGCGTTCGAGGTGGTGGTCTCCCGCCGCGACGGGTACGTGGCGATCCGGATCGACGACGCCGGTCCCGGCATCCCGGACCCGGACCGGGCGCTGCGCCGGGGCACCAGTGACCAGGGGTCGACGGGGCTCGGTCTGGACATCGCCCGTCGGGTGGCCCTACAGGCCAACGGTTCGGTGAGCATCGACCGGGCCCGGATGGGCGGGGCCAGCGTGGTGATGCTGCTGGCCGACCCGGATGCCGCGCCGCGGCCTGTCAACCGCTTCGGCCTGGTGGGTCGGATGGCCCGGGAGGTCCGGGAGCCGCGAAGCGCCCGTCGACGGTGGGGCAGCCGAGGGACCGAAGTGGACTGAGCCCTCATGTCCGCAGACGTAAGTCTTTCTTAGATCCCGCTTAACCGGGGCTCTGCGGGCCTCGGACCGTGCCATGATCGGCGGCGAACCCATCAGTTCCACCGGCCGAACCTCCTGTCACCCACCCGGCCGGTGTAGCCGGGCGCGCGGCGGAGTGACGGTCCCCCACACCAGTCTCCGCCGCGCGCCGCACGGTTTCCCCTCCCGCCCCCGACGGCCGTTCAGTGGTCCACGGCGGCCAGGTGAGCGTCGATCTCGGCGATGATCCGATCCTGCTCCGGTCCGGCCAGGAACGAGGCGGCCACCCCGGCGCGGGCCAGGTCGGCCACCCCGGCCGGGTCGAGGTCGAGCAGGCGCGCGGCGACGGCGTACTCGTCGTCGAGGGTGGTCCCGAACATCGGCGGGTCGTCGGAGTTGATCGTCACCGGCACCCCGGCCTCGACCAGTCGGGGCAGGGGGTGGTCGGCCAGGCTCGCCACGGCCCGGGTCCGGACGTTGGAGGTGGGGCAGACCTCCAACGGGATCCGCCGCTCGGCGAGGTGACGCAGCAGGTCCGGGTCGTCCACCGCCGAGATTCCGTGCCCGATCCGCTCGGCGCCCAACTCACGCAGCGCGTCCCAGATCGTCTCCGGGCCGGTGGTCTCACCGGCGTGCGGGACGGAGCGCAGCCCGGCCGCGCGGGCCTCGTCGAAGTACGGCTTGAACTGGGGTCGGGGGACGCCGATCTCGGGGCCGCCCAGACCGAAGCTGACCAGGCCATCGGGGCGTTCCTGGAGGGCGATCCGCAGCGTCTGTTCGGCGGCCGGGAGTCCGGCCTCGCCGGGGATGTCGAAGCACCAGCGCAGGGCGACCCCGAAGTCGGCCTGGGCCCGACGTCGGGCGTCCTCGATCGCCTCGCAGAACGCCGGGGCGGGGATCCCCCGCCGGACGTGGGAGTACGGCGTCACCGTCAACTCCGCGTACCGGACCTGCTGCCGGGCCAGCTCACGGGCCACCTCGTGGGTGAGCAGCCAGACGTCCTCGGGGTCGCGGACCAGGTCCACCACGCTCAGGTAGACCTCGATGAAGTGGGCGAAGTCCCGGAAGGCGAAGTAGTCGGCCAGGGCGTCCGGGTCGGCCGGGACCGGACTGTTTCCCTCGTGGCGCGCGGCGAGTTCGGCGACGATCCGGGGGGACGCGGACCCGACGTGGTGGACGTGCAACTCCACCTTCGGTAGTCCGGCGATGAACGTGGGCAGGTCGGTCACGGCTCCTCCTCGACGGTTCTGGCGGTAGTCTCCCAGCTCCGGGGCACCGGCTCGCGGCGGCGGGGCCGCAGCCGGGGGTGCGGGGGATACCGGCCGGTCACTAGGCTCTGCCGAATGGAGAGACGGAAATTCACGCGGCTCGGCCGCGACGTGGGCGTGGTCGGCCTCGGCGCCTGGCAGCTCGGCGCGGACTGGGGCGAGGTCAGCGAGGACGCGGCCCTGGCCGTGCTGAACGCGGCCGTGGACTCCGGGGTGACCTTCCTCGACACCGCCGACGTCTACGGTGACGGGCGCAGCGAGCGGCTGATCGGCAGGTTCCTGCGCGAGCGTGGTGACGCCGGGCTGACAGTGGCCACCAAGATGGGACGGCGGGTCGAGCAGACCCCCGAGGCGTACACGCTCGCGAACTTCCGGGACTGGACCGACAGGTCCCGGAAGAACCTCGGCGTCGACACCCTCGACCTGGTGCAGCTGCACTGCCCGCCGACGCCGGTCTTCGCCGACGACGCGGTCTTCGACGCGCTGGACACCCTGGTCGCCGAGGAGCGCGTCGCGGGGTACGGCGTCAGCGTCGAGACCTGCGACGAGGCGCTCACCGCGATCGCCCGGCCCGGGGTGGCGAGCGTGCAGATCATCCTCAACGCGGTCCGGCACAAGCCGCTGGAGCGGGTCCTGCCCGCCGCCGCCGAGGCCGGGGTGGGCATCATCGCCCGGGTCCCGCTCGCCAGTGGCCTGCTCTCCGGGCGGTACGACGAGAACACCACCTTCCCCGCCGACGACCACCGCACCTACAACCGGCACGGGGAGTCCTTCGACGTCGGCGAGACCTTCTCCGGGGTGGAGTACGACAGGGGGCTGACTGCGGTCCGCCGGCTCGTGCCGCTCGTCGGGCCGGACCGGTCGGTGGCCCAGTTCGCGCTGCGCTGGATCATCGACCAGCCCGGGGTGACGGTGGTGATCCCCGGGGCGCGCAACGCCGACCAGGCACTGGCGAACGCGCAGGCCGCCACGGTGGCACCGCTGACCGACGCGGAGCTGGACGCGGTCCGTGACACGTACGACCAGGTGGTCCGCCCGCAGGTGCACGACCGGTGGTGAACGGCGTGGCGCCCCCCGCCGGTGACCCGGCGGGGCAGGCTGGTCCGCAGGGCGGCGTCGCGGTGAAGGGGGACCCGATGAAGGACTGGCTCGCGCTGACCCTGGGGCTGCTGGCGGTGGTCCTCGGGGCGGTCTGGACGGTCCAGGGCCTGGGATACGTCAGCGGCAGCCTGATGAGCGACCAGCCGGTCTGGGCGGTGGCCGGGGCGGTCCTGCTCGTCGTCGGGCTCGGGGTGCTCTGGTTCGCCCTGCGCGCCCGTCGACGTCCCTGACCCCGGCCGACCGGTCGCCTCCTGCGACGTCAGGCAGGGGTGCCCGGGTCAGCCTCGGACGGGTGAGTCCGTCCGGCGAAAAGCCCCGTATCCCTACGGATACGGGGCTCGGTCGCGTTCACGGGTCCGGACCGCCGGGATGAGCGACGGCGACCGGCCGGCGACGCTTTAGATGGGGCGGACCTGCTCGGCCTGCGGGCCCTTCTGGCCCTGAGCGATCTCGAACTCCACCCGCTGGTTCTCCTCCAACGAGCGGTAGCCGCTGGACTGGATGGCCGAGAAGTGGACGAACACGTCAGCACCCCCGCCGTCGACGGTGATGAAGCCGAAGCCCTTGTCAGCGTTGAACCACTTCACGGTTCCCTGCGCCATGTGAATCTCCTTCTAAAACTGGCGGCCGAGCACGCCGTACGGCCGATTGGCCGTCTTCGAGAAGCGGAGCCTGAGGCGGCCCCCCGTAAAGGGAACTTCTCTCAAACCACGCCGTCTCTCGACAGCGTGGAACAGCAAACCACGTACGCAAAATCTCTGCACAGCCTACCCGACGAATTTCTCCGACATGTGACCTGACCGATGCCTCGGGCTCCCCGGCCGGGGGCACCACGACCACGACAAGACCCCCTCTGACCAGGTCAGGAGGGGGTCTTCGAGAGGGGTCGAGTTCAGTCCGGCCACTGGCCGGTGATCCGCCGTACCCCCACTGCACCACCGCGGTCGACGGCCGCCCGGACGACCGAGAAGATCGCACCCTGCAGCGCCGCCGCAGCCAGGATCTCCACCCAACGGCGGTCCTCGTCGGTCGGGTTCGGTGCGTCACCGTCCCCGGCTGTCAACTTCCAGACCTGTCGGAAGACAGCACCCGCCACCGCACCGGCGGCCAGTCCCATCAACACCCCGACGGGCTTGTAGACGGCCTTGTTGACGCGCCTGCTCACCTGTTCCTCCCCCTGATGACCAACAACACCACCACTGCCGCCACCGCACCGGCGGCGACGGCCGCCCACGGTACGGGGTTACGGCGGACCAGTTCGCCGGTCTCGTGCGCCTGCCCCCGCGCCACCTCGGCGGTGTGCGCCGCCTGTCCGCGTACCCGCGCGGCGGTCGACGACGTCTGCTCGCGTACCCGCCTGCCGGCGTGGTCGGCCGAACCCCTCAGCCGCTCCTTCGCCTGCCCGGCCGAGTCCTTCAACAGCTCCTTGGCGTGGTCGGCGGACTCCTTCACACGCTCCTTGGCGTGGTCGGCGGAGTCCTTCACACGCTCCTTGGCGTGGTCGGCGGAGTCCTTGAGCCGGGCCTTGACGTCGGCCTTGGCCGCCAGCTGCTCGACCGTCTCGCCCAGCTCCATCCGGGTACGCCGGATCTCCGCCCGCAGGGCCTCGGCGTCCCCGGTGCCGTTGCCGTTGCCGTTTGCCGTCATGGCCGCCTCCCGTCCTTCACCGCGGCGCTCACGGTGTCGACGTCCGCCCGGACGCTTGTCACCGCCGCCGCCGGGACCGGCGGCACGGCCTGCTTCACCTGCTTCTTACCGGCCAGCGCGAGGATGCCCGCGACCACGAAGAGCACCACCGCCACGATCAGGGCCGACAGCCAGGCGGCGATCCAGGTCGCCAGGAGCAGGACCACCGCGGTGATCAGTGCACCGAGCCCGTAGAACGCCAGGGCACCGCCACCACCGAAGAGGCCCACCCCGATGCCGGCGTGGCGGCCCTTCTCCGTCAACTCCGCCCGTGCCAGTGTCAGCTCGTCCCGGATCAGCCGGGACACCTGCTCGGTCGCCCGCTGCACCAGTTCCGCGGTGGACGGCTCGGCCCCGGCCCGAGTCGTACGAGAATTCGCCACCTCTGTCATGCTGCCCTCCTTTCACCGTCACCGCGCTGTATGCCCCGACCGGGCACCGGTCAATCCTGGTGGGCAGCAGTCCCCGTCACGGAGCCCGTCAAACACCGATTCCGGGCAGACCACCCGGCAGGTGCAACGCCGACCCGGGCGGGAAGGTCACGACGACCCGGTCGAGTCGGGGGCGCAAACGGGGTCGACGGGCGGACGACGACCCGGGTCGCGTCGGGAGTGGGGAGGTCACGACGACCCGGGTCGCGTCGGGGGACGACAGCGGGTCAGTGGCGGGCCTCGACGCGGCCGTTCGAGGCCTCGGCCAACTCCTCGTGGTGCTCGCCGTCCTCGGCCGGACCGACGAACGCCTCACTGCGGGCGTCACCGTCGTCGCTGCCGCCGAAGAGGCGGGCGTCGTCCGGCGGGCTCGACTCGATCGGGGCGCGGCCGGAGCGGCGGGACGGGCGTCGGATCTGCCCCGACTGCCAGGGCAGGCTGCTGGACTCCTCGCCGACCTCGGCCCGCATCCGGGGCAGGGCGGTGGGCCGCTGGTCGCGTACCCAGGCCACCAGGTGCTCGCGGACGATGCAGCGCAGGTCCCACAGGCTGCCGGAGTCGGCGGCGCTGACCAGGGCCCGGATCTGGATGGTGCCGCCGGTGGCGTCGACCACCTGCAGGACGCAGACCCGGCCGTCCCACAGGTCGGTGCTCTCGACCACCCGACGCAGTTCCTCCCGCATCGCCTGGACCGGCACCGACCAGTCGACGTCGAACATCGCGGTGCCGAGCACCGCCGCCTCGGTCCGGGTCCAGTTCTGGAACGGGGTGCTGGTGAAGTAGGAGGTGGGCAGGACCAGTCGCCTGTCGTCCCAGATCTGCACCACCACGTAGCTGAGGGTCAGCTCCTCGATCCGACCCCACTCCCCCTCCACCACCACCACGTCGTCGAGGCGTACGGCGTCGCTGAAGGCCAGCTGGAGCCCGGCGAAGACGTTGCCGAGCAGGCTCTGTGCGGCGAGTGCGGCGACCACACCGACGACACCGGCACTGGTCAGGACACCGGCACCGATCCCGCGTACGGCCGGGAAGGTCATCAGCATCACGCCGAGGGTCAGCACCACGATCACCGCTATGGTGACCCGACGCAGCATCACCACCTGGGTCCGGACCCGTCGGGCGTGCCTGTTGTTGGGGACGTCGACCCGGAACCGGGCCAGGGCGGTGTCCTCCACCACCACCAGCAGCGAGGTGACCAGCCAGGCGGTGCTGGCGATCACACAGAGCACGAGCAGGTGCAGCACTATCTGTCGCCACGGGGTGCCGACCGCGTACCCGGTGCTGAACCGGACGGCGAACTGCACGGCCAGGACGACCGCCGTCACCTGGATGGACCGGTGTGCGTGCTCGGTGAGTTCACTCAGCAACAGGGAGCGGCGGCCGAGCCGCCGCATCACCCGGTGTGCGACTCCGACGAGCAACAACGCGGCCGTCGCCGCGCCGAGCGCGGCGACGACCGTCGTCAGGTAGTTCTGCACGTGTTCCTCTCCCTCTGCCCGGCTGACCATCTGGGCGCAAAGCCCCCATGGTGCCCGGTAGACCCGGAATCGACCAGGTCGTCAGACCTTGCGGTACCGGGACTGGAGGAAGCAGTAGACGCCGAAGGCGGCGATGCCCAGGGCGACGAGTCCGAGCAGGATGGTGCCGAAGGGCTGGTCCCGCAGGGTCCGCAGCGCGGCGTCCAGGCCCCGGGCCTTCTCCGGGTCGTAGTTGACGGCGGCGACCACGACCAGGACACCGGCGACGGCGAAGGCGCAGCCACGGGCGGCGTACCCGGCCATGCCCAGCTTGCGGGCGAGCTGACGGGTCTTCGCGCTCATCTCACCGGTCTTGAGGTTCTTCTCGAACTTCTTCTTGATCCCGTAGATCGCCTGGCCGATACCGATCCCGGCGACCACCAGGCCGACGAACCCGACCAGCCATCGACCGCCGGTCGACTCCATCAGCTTGGAGGTCATGTCCTCCTGCTGGTCGGCGCTGCTGGAGGAGGAGGCGCTGTTGACGACCTTGTACGCGGTGAAGGCGAACCAGCCGTAGACCACGGTCCGGGCACCCGAGAGGACCCGCTCGACGGTACGGCGCTTGCCCTCCTCGCTGACGTGACCGACGGCGGCCTGGGTGAGCTGCCACAGGGCCATGGCGACCATGCCGACCCCGATGGCGATCACGATGAACTTGCCCATCGGCTGGGCGGCGAGGGTACGGAGGGCCCCCGACTGGTCGCCGTCGTCGGGCGAGCTGCCGAAGGCGATCTGGAGGGCCAGCCAGGCGAACAGCAGGTGCACCACCCCGTAGCCGATGAAACCGGCCCGGGCGAGGAGTTCGAGCCACCGGCTGTTCGCCGTCTTCGAGGCGGTGGCTTCGGCGTTCCGGGTGAGAGACATGGCGCCTCAATCTCCGAATGTGGAGATTCCCAAACGTCTGTGCCGACCGGCCCGGGCGCAGCCGCGTCGGGGCCGGTCGGAGCCCTCCGACGGGTCAGCCGTTGGGGTTGCGGGCGACCCGGATCTGGACCTGTTGGTCGGTGACGCTGTCCAGCGTGACGCTGAAGCCGCCGACCTCGGCGGCCTGCTGTCCGACGGTGAGCGACAGCCGCTCCCCGGCGACCTCGACGGTGACCTGGTCGCCTTCGGCGCCCACGAGTCGGGTCTCGACGCCGAGGATGGTGGCGTGCGCCTCGACGCCCCGTTCGAAGGTGACAGTGCAGGCGTCCAGGCCGCAGTCGGTGGAGGCTCCCTCGGAGCTGCAACCGGCGAGGAGGGCGACACCGAGTGCCAGGCCGGCCAGGAGACCTGCGGCGCGGCGGATGGGGGTGTGGTGGGAGATACCGGTGCGGTTCGTCACGCCGCTCAGCGTACGAGACCGAGGCGACCCCGAACAGCATCCAAGATCCTCCTCCGGGTCGACAGTGGAGTGAGCTGCCCGTCGAGCACCGACGTCCCACGGTCGGCGGGCGGGCGGAGGCCGGCGGGGGCGGATAGGGTCGGGCGATGGGGGAACGACCGCAGGTACGCCGGGGACGGATCGTGCTCGCCGGGGCGCTGACAGTGGTGATGGTGCTCGTGGTGGGCGGCGCGGCGTACTGGCGGGGGTGGTTCACCGACCCGTCGGTGGCCGACCCGCCGCAGGTCGACCCGGCCGGGTTGGAGACGGTGCTGACCGGGCTGGCGGCCCCCTGGGGGGTGGCCTTCCTCCCGGACGGCTCGGCCCTGGTCACCGAGCGGGACAGCGGGCGGCTCCTGCGGGTCGCCGGGAACCTCAGCGGGGAGGTGACCCGGGTCCCCGGGGTGGTCGCCGGCGGGGAGGGGGGCCTGCTGGGGGTCGCGGTCGCCGACAGCTACCCCGAGGACGGCTGGATCTACCTCTACCACACCGCCGAGGAGGACAACCGGATCGTCCGGACGACCCTTGAGGGGGGCACCCCGGAGCCGGTCCTCACCGGCATCCCCAAGGCCCGTACCCACAACGGGGGTCGGATCGCCTTCGGCCCGGACGGGATGCTCTACGTCGGCACCGGGGACGCCGGGGACCGCAACAGCTCCCAGGACCGGGACTCCCTGGCCGGCAAGATCCTGCGGCTCACCCCGGAGGGCCGACCCGCCCCCGGCAACCCCTTCGGGGACTCCCCGGTCTACAGCTACGGCCACCGCAACGTGCAGGGGCTGGCGTGGGACTCCACCGGTGCCCTCTTCGCCGCCGAGTTCGGGCAGAACCGGTACGACGAGCTCAACCGGGTCGTTCCCGGCGGCAACCACGGCTGGCCGGAGGTGGAGGGGGACTCCGACGACGACAGGTACGTCCGGCCGGTGGCCACCTGGGCCACCCACGAGGCCTCCCCCAGCGGCATCGCGATCGTCGACGACACCGTCTACGTGGCCTGTCTGCGCGGGCAGCGGCTGTACCGGATCGGCACCGACGGGCAGGGTGCCGAGTCGCTGCTGACCGGCGAGCACGGGCGGCTGCGCCACGTCGAACCCGCCCCGGACGGCTCCCTGTGGGTGCTGACGAACAACAGTGACGGGCGTGGTGCCCCGGGGCCGGACGACGACCGGATCCTGCGCCTGGAGCTTTGACCGGTCCACAGCTCCCGGCGAGGTGGACCCGGAGCGCCGTCGGCCGCACCCGGGGCCGATGCCGCCCTCAGGTGCGGCCGACGAGCAGTTCGGCCGCCGCACCGGTCGCCACCCGGGTCGCCCCGTGGGTGGCCACGTGCACCCGGCCGACGACCAGGTCGGGCACTCCCAACTCGACAACCACCGCGTCCGGCCGGGCGGCCAGGGCACGTTCCACGGCCGTCCGCATCCACCCGTGCCGGTGCAGGTCCCGGACCACCAGGACCAGGCGTCGACCGGCGGCCCCGACCGTCGGGTCGGCGTGGGGGTCGGACTCGGCGTACCGGACTGTGGTGGTGTCCGGGACGAGGTCTGTCAGCGGGGCACCGAGCCCCCAGGGGGTCTCCGCACCGATCGCGATGTTGCGGGGCGGCTCGAACTCCACCACGTGCACCGGCCCGGCCAGCGGGAGCAGCCCCGGGTCGCCGTCGACTGTGACCCGGAGCGCCCGGCGGGCCGCGACCAGCCCCACCGGGGAGCCGTCGACGGTGGCCGGGGTCCATCCGGACCGGCCGGCCCGTTCCTCGGCGGTCCAGGCGGCGAGCTGTCCGACCCGTCGGGCGGCGTCGGCGAGCCGTTCCTCGGGCAGGTCACCGGCGACGACGGCGGCGACGATGGCGTCGCGGAGCAGCCGGGCGGTCGCCTCGTCGGCGTGTTCGCCGCCGACGCAGATCGCGTCCGCCCCGGCGGCCAGGGCGCGGACGACCGCACCGGTGAGGCCGTACCGCCCGGTGACCGCCCGCATCTCCACCGCGTCGGTGACCACCACACCGGTGAAGCCCAGGTCGTCGCGGAGGACCCGACCGAGGATCCGGTGACTGAGGGTGGCCGGGAAGTCCGGGTCGAGGGCCGGGACCAGGAGGTGACCGGTCATGATCGCCTGCACCCCGGCGGTCACCGCGGCCCGGAACGGCAGCAGTTCGGTGCTCTCCAGCCGGGCCCGGTCGCCGTGGATGGCGGGCAGGTCGTGGTGGGAGTCGACCCGGGTGTCCCCGTGCCCGGGGAAGTGTTTGGCGCAGGCGGCCACCCCGGTGGACTGGAGTCCGCGTACCCAGGCGGCGGTGTGCCGGGCGACCAGGGCCGGGTCGGCACCGAAGGCGCGTACCCCGATCACCGGGTTCTCCGGGTCGGAGTTGACGTCGGCGTCGGGGGCGTAGTTGAGGTTGATTCCGGCGGCAGCGAGTTCCCCGCCGAGGTCCCGGGCGACCGCCTCGGTCAGCGCCGGGTCGTCGACCGCCCCCAGGGCCAGGTTGCCGGGCCGGGAGCTGCCCCGGGCGGACTCGAACCGGGTGACGTCCCCGGCCTCCTCGTCGATGGCGACCAGGACGTCGGGGCGCTCCGCCCGCAGGGCGGCGGTCAGGGCGGCGACCTGTTCGGGGTCGACGACGTTACGGGCGAAGAGCACCACAGCGCCGAGGCCGTCGCCGACCCACCGGCGCACCCAGGGGGGTGGGGTGGTGCCCACGAACCCCGGTTGCAGAACGGCGGAGGCCAGGGCGGTCAGGCTGACGGTGGGGGCGCTCACGCGGCCACCTCCCGGGCCCAAGGGTGGAGTTCCGACGTGCCGACTGTGCAGGTCAACTCGCTCATGCGCCTCGCCCATCCCCCGTCTCTGCTCACACCGCAGCAGGCCCGACCGCCTCACGGCCCTGCCATGTTCACACCGGGACCGGAAATAGTCAATAAACCTTACTGTTAGCCGGTGGCCGTCCCCGCACCGGCCGTGGCAGAGTTCCACCATGGAACCCACCACCCTCGCCGACGCCACCAGCGCCGCCGACATCCCGGGCGTACGCCTGCTCGGGCTCGTGGTGGGCGGTCTGCTGCTGTTCGCCGCGATCAAGGCGATGTTCGGCCGCCGGTGACCCCGACGCCGGCCCGACCCTGAGGTGCGGTGCGACCCTGAGGTGCGGTGCGACCCTGAGGTGCGGTGCGACCCTGAGGTGGGGTCCGACCTTCAGGTCACCGCAGGCCGAGGGTACGGCGCAGCCGCAGGTACCCCTGCGGGGTGCCGATCCCGGCCCGCTCGTCGGGGTGGTCGACGTAGTACCGCAGGACGTCGGCGAGGAACCCGACGCGCACGGCCAGGGTGTCCCCGTTGACGCGGGGCCGACGCCGTGGGCTGATCATCAGCCCCCGCTGGACGACAAGGTCGGGGCGGGACACCACAAGACTCACCGACCGGCCGGAGGGCGGCAGCGGGCCACCGGGGGCGAGGGCCGCCCAGGGGATCACCCGGGACCCGAGGAGGTCCCGCGCCTCGACGCCGGTCGGGGTCAGGTCGACGCGCGGCCGGGACCGGAAGACCCCGACGACCTGGGCCATGACCACGACGGCGACCAGGAGGACGAGCAACGACAGGTCGATCAACAAGATCGTCTCGGCGGCGCCCTCGTCCCACCGGGACCGGTCCACCAGGGACGTGGTGATCGCGGTGACAAGGAGGACCTGACCGGCGCAGAGCCAGCCGGCCACCCGACTCGGCCCGGCCCGCAAGGCGGTCACCCCGGGCCGGAGGTCGACCACGCCGAGCCGCGCCGACCCGCCTCCGGAGGCGAGGAGGACGGCACCGAAGGCGACCACCGCCAGCAGGTACGGAACCCCGCCGATCCAGAGCGCCGAAGCCAGACCGGTCGGCACCCACCAGATCTGAGCCGCCACCCAGCCGACAGCGAACAGGTCGGCCACGCCGACCACCCACCGGTTCGCCGAGGTGGCATCGGTTGCCCGCTCGGGGCTCTCGGCCGCAGCACGGCCGCCCTCGGGGTCGGCGGCAGTCGTCACCGGGACATGATGGCACCCGGCGGGTGGACGGTTTCGGTGCAGGGCGGTCAGGGTACGTCCCCGGCCACCATGAAAGCGTCGAACCCCCACTCCACGACCCTGCGCCGTGCGGCCCGCAGCCTGTTCGGCTGGACGCAGCTGCGCCCCAACCAGCTGGCCGCGATGCGGGCGGTGATGAAACGCCGCGACGCACTCGTGGTGTTGCCGACCGGTGCGGGCAAGTCGGCGATCTACCAGATCCCGGCCAGCCTGATCCCGGGTCCGACGGTGGTGATCTCTCCGCTGCTGGCCCTTCAGCAGGACCAGATCGCGGCCCTCAACGAGCGACAGCGACCCGAGCTGCGGGCGGTGCGGGTCAGCTCCGACGAGTCACCGACCCAGCAGGCCGAGGCGATCGAGGAGATCCGGCAGGGGCAGGCCGAGTTCCTGTTCATCACACCGGAGCAGCTGGCCAACCCGGACCGGCTGGCCGAGGTCCGGGACCTCGGACCGGCGCTCGTCGCGATCGACGAGGCGCACTGCATCTCCGCCTGGGGGCACGACTTCCGCCCCGACTACCTGGCGCTGGGCCACCTGATCGACGAACTGGGTCGCCCGCCGGTGGTGGCCCTGACCGCCACCGCCTCTCCCCCGGTACGCGAGGACATCATCGCCCGGCTGCGGCTGCGCGACGCCGAGGTGGTCGTCTCCGGACTGGACCGGCCGAACCTGTTCCTCGAGGTGGCGCACTGCCCGACCGAGGACTACCGGTGGCGGCGGCTGATCACGCTGCTCAACGAGGACAGGCGGCCGGGGATCATCTACGTGCCGACCCGTCGGGCCGCCGAGGAGCTGGCCGGGCGGCTCACCGAGGCCGGTTTCCCGTCGCAGTTCTACCACGGGGGGATGGCGACCGGGGCGCGTGCCCAGCTGCACGAGGCGTTCCTCGCCGACCAGGTGCCGATCATGGTGGCCACCTCGGCGTTCGGAATGGGCATCGACAAGCCGAACATCGCCTGGGTGGTGCACATGGCGCTGCCCGACTCGCCGGACAGCTACTTCCAGGAGATCGGGCGGGCCGGCCGCGACGGGGAACCGGCCCGGGTGCTGCTGCTGTGGCAGGCCGAGGACATCGGGTTGCAGCGCTACTTCAGCGGCGGCCTGCCCAACCGCGACGAGTTGCACCAGCTGGCCGCGTTGGTCCGCAGTCGACCGGCGACCCGCAAGGCGTTGCGCGACGCCACCGGGCTCGGCCCCCGCAAGCTGGGACAGCTGCTCGCCCTCCTGGAGCAGGTCGGTGCGGTGGAGCCGCGCAAGCGGCAGCGCATCGGTGCCCCCCGGTACGGCCCCAGGCCCGCCGCCGCAGCCGACGCGGCGCTGGCCCAGGCGGAACGTCAGCAGAGTGTCACCCGGTCCCGTACCGACATGATGCGGGCGTTCGCCGAGACCACCGGCTGCCGGGGGCAGGCGCTGCTGGCGTACTTCGGCGAGCAGATGACCGAGCTGTGCGGGCACTGCGACAACTGTCATGCCGGGACGAGCGTGGCCGAGGTCCGGGACGAGGTTCCCTTCCCGGTGCACAGCCAGGTCCGGCATCCGGAGTGGGGTTCCGGGATGGTGCTCAACTACGAGGACGACCGGATGACGGTCCTCTTCGACGAGGTCGGTTACAAGACGCTCTCCGTACCCGTGGTGTCGGAACAGGGCCTGCTGACGCTCGACTAACCTGAGCCGGCGAGGACGCCTCGCCTGCGGTCGGCGGTCCGCCGTCGACGTCTACCACTGTGCACATCTTCGAGAGGGGCGTTGTCGTGATCGAGCAGCCGGCGTACACCGGGTTCGGTTTCTCCGACGAGGAGTGGGGTCTCCTGGTCGGTCTGCCGCAGGCGGTGCTGACCGCCGCGAGCGCCGCCGAGTCCGACAGCAGCCGCCGTACCCGGGCGGAGGGCGTGGCCGGGATGGAGATCATCTCGTCCGGCCGGGAGTCGGCGATTGCGCTGGTGGCGGCGGTCGCCGGGGAGATCGTCGCCCGGGTCGGGGACCCGGAGGCCGGTGGTGATCTGCCCGGGGTCGAGGTCGAGCTTCCGGTCGTCGCCCCCGCCGACCCGCAGGCCCTCATCGACGACGTCCTCGCCCGGGCCGGGCAGGCTGCGGCCCTGTTGGCGACGAAGGTCGACGAGGGGCAGGCCGGGGCGTACAAGCACTGGTTGGTGGAGATCGCCGACCAGGTGGTGGGGGCCGCGCCGACCGGGGGGATCCTCGGGCTCGGCGGCGAGCAGGTGAGCGACTCGGAGCGTCGGTTCCGGGACCGGCTCGCCCAGATCCTCAACGACTGACCGCACCGGACCCGTCGGGGCCCCTCGTCACCGCGACGAGGGGCCCCGACCTCTGGTCTCCTCCCGTCACCCTGGGTGATCGGTAACGATTGACGGAGGCCGACGGGGAGGCAGAGACGCCGATGTTGCACACCACTGTCGTGGACACCCGGCGGCTGCCGACCGCCGACCGGTTCGACATGTGGCTGGAGACGGTCTCCGGCAGTTCGGCGAAGCTGCGGATCCGGACCGAGCACTCCGCCGACTTCACCGCCCGGGCGGTCTTCACCGACCTGGGCCCGATCCGGTTGGCCCGCCACGACTACCCCTCGCTGACCGCCACCTCCCCCGGTCGGCCGGTGGACCGGCGTGACAGGGGCTCCTACCAGCTCGGGTTGACCGTCCGGGGCGGCAGCAGATGCCGCCAGGAGGGGCGCGACAGCACCTTCACCCCGGGTGACTTCACCTTCTACGACTCGGCCCGCCCGCACCATCTCGACCACCACAGCGGTGCCGGCGGACACGCCTCGTCGGTGGTGGTGATCGTCCCGCACACAGCCGTCCCGCTGCCGCCCCGACGGCTCGCCACGCTGCTGGCGGCCCGGATGCCCGGCACCGAGGGGGTGGGCCGACTCCTGGCGCAGTTCCTCGTCGAGGTCACCGACCACCCCGAGCACTACCACGCCGCCGACGCGTCCCGGCTCGGCACCATCGGGCTCGACCTGATCACCACCCTCCTCGGTCGGCACCTCGTCGCCGAGGAGGAGGTGCCCGCCGAGGTACGCCGCCGGGCCCTGTTCAGCCAGGTCCAGGCGTACGTCAGGCGGCACCTCGGGGACACCACGCTCGGTCCGCAGGTCATCGCGGACGCCCACCACGTCTCGCTCCGGTCCCTGCACCGTCTCTTCGAGGCCGAACAGACCACCGTCGCCGCGTACGTCAGGGACCTGCGGTTGCAGCGGTGCCGAGGGGACCTCGCCGACCCGGCGCTGCGGGGCCGGTCGATCGGGTCCATCGCCGCCCGCTGGGGCTTCGCCAGCCCGGCGCACTTCAGCCGGGTGTTCCGGGCGGCCCACGACACCACCCCCCAGGAGTGGCGCAGCCGGCACCTGGATCAGTCACGGATCGGCAAGACGGCGGCATCCACAGTCAAGCGTTCCCGGGCAGACTGACCCGACGCGATCGGCCCGGACCGGAACGTCGCCCGGCCCGGGCCGATCGCGTACCCCCGCCGCAGGCCGCCCGGGTCGGACCGGGCCCGGCGAGTGCCGCCGGACCGGGCAGAGCCCGCCCGGACGGGACGTGCGCCCGGTCAGGCCTGTTCGAGCAGGTCCAACACGGACCGCTCCGCCCCCTCCCGGGGCGTCCCCGGCTCCACCGGCACCACCACACCCTCGTGGTAGAGGTCGACGACCCGGGGGTCCACGTAGGAGGTCCGGGCCACCGTCGGGGTGTTGCCGAGCAGGTCGGCGACGTCCCGCATCACCGCCGCCACCGCCCGCCGACGGGCGGTGACCGACCGCTGCGGGCCGGTGGTGGCCAGGTGGGTCGCGGCCAGGACCGTGGCGTGCCAGGTACGGAAGTCCTTGGCGGTCATCTCCGCCCCGCTGACCTCCCGCAGGTAGCCGTTGACCTCGTCGCTGCGCACGTCACGCCAGGAGCGGCCGTCCCAGTAGCCGAACAGCCGGTCCGCCTGTCGACGTCGTCGCCGCAGGGCCACCAGGACCCGGCACAGCTGCGGGTCCTCGATCTGCCGAACCTGGTCCAACCCGCCCTTGGCCGGGAACTCGAAGACCACGCACCCGCCCCGGGACCGGGCGTGTTCGGGCCGCAGGGTCGCCACCCCGAAGGTCGGGTCGTCCCCGGTGGCGTACTGGTCGCTGCCGATCCGGAACATCCCCATGTCGAGCAGACGGGTCACCGTGGCCAGCACCCGGCTGCGGCTCAGTCCCCGGCCGGTCAGATCCCGGTCGACCCGGTCCCGCAGCTGCGGAAGGCGACGGGCCACCGCCAGGACGTGGTCGAACTTCGCCTCGTCCCGCCTGCGCCGCCACTGTGGGTGGTAGAGGTACTGCCTCCGCCCGGCGACGTCCACCCCGACGGCCTGGATGTGCCCGTTCGGGTACGGCGAGATCCACACCTGCTGCCACGCCGGCGGGATGACCAGGTCCCGCAGCCGGTCCAGCTCGCCGGGGTCGCGTACCGGGTCACCGCCGGGGGCGACGAACGACCACCCCCGGCCGCGCCGGATCCGGGCGTACCCCGGTCTGCCCGGATCGCTACGCCGCAACCGCACCGGCCCCCCGCACCGTCCGTTCCACCTCGTCCACGGCGGACAGCACCTCCTCCACCTGCACCGACACCAACCGCAGGTCGGTACTTTCCCCGTCGGCGGTCGGACAATCCTGCCCGGCGCCGTGCACGACCCGGTGCCACGGCCGCCCCGGCGGGGGACCCCAGACCTGCGGCGACTCCGGGCCGAACAGCACCACCGAGGGGGTGCCGTAACCGGTGGCCAGGTGGGCGACCCCGGTGTCCCCGCTGACCACGAGGCGGGCCTGCGCCACCAGGGCGGCGAGCTCCGCCAGGTCGGTCCGGCCGGCCAGGACCGCCCCGGGGGGCAGCCCGGCCCGGTCGGCCACCCATCCGGCGAGGTCCCGCTCCGCCGCCGACCCGGTCACCACCACCCGGTGTCCCCGGGCCCCGAGGGCGGCGGCCACGGCGGCGAACCGGTGGGCCGGCCACCGCTTCGCCTCGACCTTCGTCCCGGGGTGCACCACGGTGGTCCCGTCCGGCACCGCGACCCCCACCGGCCGCCGCAGCGCCAGGTCGTCCGGGTCGGCCGGGACGCCGTACCGGTGCAGAAGTCGGCACCAGCGGCGTACCTCGTGTTCGGTCCCGTCCCACTCCGGCCCGTCGGTGTGCCCCGCCTCGGGGCAGGAGAAGGCGACCAGCCGGGCCGGGCCGACGGCGGCGAGCAACCGGTGCGAGCGAGGTCCCCGGCCGTGCAGGTTGACGGCGACCGTCGGCGGCGGGCCGGACCAGCAGACGTCGGCGTCCAACCCGTCCAGCGGGACCAGCCGGTCCACCCCGCCGACCAGGTCGACCAGCGGCCCCAGCCAGGCGGGCGCGAGCAGGGCCACCTCCCGGTCCGGGTACGCGGCCCGCAACCCCCGCAGCGCGGGCACCGCAGTGGCCAGGTCACCGACCCCGAGGGCCCGCAACACCAGGATCACGGGTACGACGACTCCTGCTCGGCGCAGACCACCAGTTCCCGCACCGCGCAGCCGGGCGGCTGGGAGAGCGCGAACAGCACCGCCGCCGCCACGTCGGCCGGTTCGTTGAGTGCGGCGTCCGGGCCGGGTCGGTACCGGGCGTCCCGCTCGTCGAAGAAGGCGGTCCGCATCCCGCCCGGGATCAGCAGGGTGACCCCGACGGAACCGGCCAGCTCGGCGGCGAGCGACCTGGTGAAACCGACCACCCCGAACTTCGCCGCGCAGTACGCGGTGGCGTCGGCGACCGCCTTCACCCCCAGCGTCGAGGCCACCGTGACGACGGTCCCCCGACTGGCCTCCAGGTAGGGCAGCGCCGCACGGACCACGGCGACGGTGGCGAGCAGGTCGACGGCGACGATCCGCTCCCAGGTCACCGCCGGGACGTCGACGAGCCTGCCCGGCACGTCCATCCCGGCAGCGGTGACCACCCCGTCCAACCCACCGGCCTGTTCGGCCAGCTCCCGGGTGCCCTCCTCGGCGGCCCGGGTGTCGGCCAGGTCGCACTCGACCCACGGCACCCCGTCGCCGGGGGGCTGCCGGTCCAGCACCAGCGGACGCCCCCCGGCCCTGGCCACGGCGGTGACCACTGCCGCTCCCAGCCCGCTGGAGCCCCCGGTCACCAGGACTGTCGGCCCGGTGCCGGGCGGTGTCACGCTCATCGGTTCCCCTCCACGCCCACCGGGACCGGTCGGGCACCGGCCGCCGCGATCAGGTCGGTGGTGGAACGTCCGTCCAGGTACGGCACCACCACCGTGTGCCCTCCCCACCGGCGCAGGATCCCCGCCTCGGGCAGTGCGGGCTCGTCACCCGCCCCGCAGGCGTAGTCCCCGCCCTTGACCCAGACGTCGGGCCGCAGCCAGGACAGGGTCGCCTCGGGAGTCGCCTCGTCGAAGATCAGCACTGCGTCGACGCAGCTCAACGCGGCGAGGATCCGTGCCCTGTCGGCCTGGGCCACCACCGGTCGGTGCGGGCCCTTCAGCCCCGCCACGCTGGCGTCGGAGTTGAGACAGACGACCAGACAGTCACCCAGTTGACGGGCCGCCTGAAGGGTCGCCAGGTGCCCGGCGTGCAGCAGGTCGAAACAGCCGCCGGTGGCCACCACGGTGCCGCCCGCGGCGCGTACCTCGGCCACCACCGAGGCGACCTCGGCCGTACCCACCCGCTCGGCGACCGGGGGCGGCGGACCGGACGGGGCCGGAGGGGACGACGCCCGGCGGACCGGCGGCGGCAACGCGGTGGCCACTCCCCCGTCGGCGACGTACGCCGACGCGTCGGTCACCGCCCGCTGCACCGCCTCGGGGAGCAGCGCCCCCGCCGACAACGCGATCGCCACGCTCGCCGCGAACCGGTCCCCCGCCCCGCAGGTGTCCCCGTCGGCGTGGGCCGGGCTGGGCACCATCAGCGGGGTCGACCCGGCCGAGCAGAGCAGCGCCCCGTCCCCGCCCAGGGTGACCACCACCGCCCCGGCCCGCCACCGTTCCCGCAGGCTCTGGCCGCCCCGCTCGGCGGCGGCCAACCGGGACCCGCCCGACGGCACCTTCGCCAACTCCCGCACCTCGGACTCGTTCGGGGTGACCAGCCGGGCGCCGGGCACCGGTGCGGGCCCCCGGGGATGCGGATCCCACACCACCGGCGCCCGGGTCGCGGTCAACGCGGCCCGCAGCGCCGGATGCCGGGCCACGCCCCGGCCGTAGTCGCTGACCAGCACCACCGAGGCGCGGGCGATCAGCCGTAGCACCGCCTCACTCGGGTCACCCGGCTCCGGTGCGCCGCCACCCCGGTCGTGGCGCAGCAGCACCCGGCCCCGGGCCCGCAGTCGCACCTTCTCCGGGGTGGGGCCGGCCAGGGGCAGCGGGTGCAGCTGCACCCCGGCGGCGTCCAGCAGGGTGCTCAACCGGGCCCCACCCTCGTCCCCGGAGACACCGGTGACCAGGGCGACCTCGGTGCCGTACGCGGCGGCGAAGACGGCGGCCAGCCCCGCCCCACCAGGCCGGTCGGCGTACGCCGTCTCGTCGAGAACCGGCACCGGCGAGTCCGGACACAGCCGGTTGACCACCCCCTCCACGTCCCGGTCCAGCAGGGTGTCCCCGAGCACCACCACGGGTCCCGTCACTGTCTCCCCCTCCGCACGCCTCGATCGACCGGCCGCTGCGGGCCGCCCAGTTCCACCTCGACCCCGGTCCGGACCGGGGCCACCCCGTCGGACGGGACCGGACCCCGGGACGGTTCGCCGGCGACCGGCTCGGCGACCCGGGCGGCGAGCACCGCCGGCAACGCCTGGTCCACGTACTCGCAGAGCACGTGGGTGGAGACCAGGTGCAGCTCCTGCACCACCTGGCTGTCCGGCGCGTCCACGGCGAGGGTCTCGTGGCAGACGTCGGCCAGCGGATTGGGTGCCGGGCCGGTGAACGCCCAGCACCGCAGCCCGGCGTCCCGCCCGGCCCGCGCCGCGGTGAGCAGGTTCGGGCTGGTGCCGCTGGTCGACATCACCAGCAGGATGTCCCCGGGGCGGCCGTGGGCCCGGACCTGCCGGGCGAAGACCTGCTCGTAGCCGTAGTCGTTGGCGATCGCGGTGATCGCGGAGGTCTCCGCGTGCAGGGCGATCGCCGACAGCGGCTCCCGGTCGTCGCGCAACTTCCCGACCAGTTCGGCGGTGAGGTGCTGGGCCTCGGCGGCGCTGCCACCGTTGCCGGCCACCAGGAGACGTCCCCCCGTCCCCAGGTGCCGGGCCAGGTCCCCACCCCACCGGGCCAGCAGCCCCGCCGACGCCCGGTACGGCACCAGGGCGGCGGCCAGGACGGCCAGGTGGGCGTCGAGCAGACTCGGCGGCGTCTCCCGCCCGGTGACCGGGGCGGCCGACATCAGGCCACCACCCGGTGCGGCCGGTGCACCGCGGCGACCTCGGTGTAGACCCCGACCAGCCGCTCGGCGGTGGCCGCCCAGGAGTACCGGCGGCGGGCCCGTTCCAGCGCCTCGGTGGCGTACGCGAACCGGCGGATCCGGTCGTCGAGCAGCCGTCGGATCGCGGTGCCCAGGGCCTGTGGATCCCGGGCGGGCACCAGGTCACCGGTGACCCCCTCGACGACGGTGTCCTTGATCCCGCCGACCGCCGTGCCGATCACCGGAACACCGCAGGCCATCGCCTCCAGGGGGGTCAACCCGAACGGCTCGTACCAGGGGGCGGCGACGAGGACGTCGGCGGAGCGGTACCAGCGACCCATCTCCTCCCGGGGCACCGCCCCCACCAGCCGGACCCGGTCGGCCACCCCGCACGACCCGGCCAGGGCCCGCAACCGGCGGGCGTACGGGTCGGACTCCAGCAACCCCACCGGCGGCCCGCCCACCACCACGCACTCGGCGTCGGGGACCAGCGCCATCGCCCTGATGACGGTCTGGAAGCCCTTGCGTTCGACGAGCCGGCCGACGGTGAGCACCCGGTGCCGTCCCGGATGCACCTCGGCGGCCGGACCGAGCGGGGCGAAGGTGCCCAGGTTCACCCCCGACGGGATCACCGTCACCCGGGACCGGGGTACCCCGAGGCGGACCAGCTCACCGACCTCGTCGGAGCACTGGGCGACGACCCGGTCCACGGATCTGCCGAGTTCCCGCTCGTAGGACACCCGCCGGGCCGGGCTGGTGTCCTGCACCCCCTGGTGGCGGCGCTTCACCGCACCCAACGCGTGGTACGTCTGCACCACCGGCACCCCGACCCGGCGACCGGCGGCCAACCCCGCCAGCCCGCTCATCCAGAAGTGCGCGTGGATCACCTCCGGCACCCAGTCGCCGCCCCGCCACCTGTCTGTCAACCACTCCCCGAACTGCGCCATGTACGGCAGGAGGGCGTCCTTGGCCAGCGGCTCGGCCGGACCTGCGGGCACGTGCACCACCGCGTACCCGTCCGGGCTGCGCACCGTCACCGGCAGGTCCACGGCGTCCTGTCGGGTGTAGACCCGGACGTCGTGACCGGCGGCGGCGAGCGCGGCGGAGAGCTCCGCGACATGCGTGTTCTGGCCGCCCGCGTCCTCCCCACCGAGGACGGCGAGGGGACTGGCGTGCTCCGAGATCATCGCGATCCGCATAGCTCCTCCTCCAGCAGCCGGTCCCAGTCCGCGAGGAATCGGTCCAGGCCGTAGCGGTCCCGCGCGGCCGTACGGGCCTCGATTCCGGCCCGTCGGGCCGCCACCGGGTCGGCGATGAACCGCCGGGCGGCGTCGACCAGGTCGTCGACCCGGGTGGAGATCGCCCCCGCCTGCGGGGGCACCGCCACGACGGCCTCGGTGGTGGCCAGGGTGACCACCGGCATGCCCAGCGTCATCGCCTCGACCAGGCTCAGCCCGAGCGAGGTCCACCGGCACAGGTGCAGGTACGCCCGCCGACGGGCCAACTCCTCGTGCATCAGGGCCTGGGGTACGTCGTCGTGGCTGGTCAGCCGCTCCTCGGGCAGTCCGAGGTGGGCGGCGAGCCCGGACACTCCCAGGCCGTACACGTCGAGCGGGGCGACGGCGGCGAAGCGGTGCAGCAGGTCGGTACCGGTGACCCGCCCCCGGCGTACCGGTTCGTTGATCACCACGGCGAGCCGGTCCAGTTCCCCGGTCCACTGGACCGCCGGCGCGACCACCCCGTGCTCCACCACGGCGGTCCGGGTGCCGCCGGTGTCCCAGAACAGCTCGTTGAAGTGGGTCACGTGGGCGACCAGGAGGTCGTCCCGGTCGGCCATCGGGTGCCGGGAGTGCGGGACGTCGCCCTCCTTGGGCGTGTTGTGCTCCACGTAGATCACCGGCAGGTCCCGTCCGGGGCGGCGACCCGTCCACTGCTGCGCCAGGTCGAACTCCTCGGGGCGTTGCAGGACCAGCACGTCCACCGGGGCCTCCCGGAGTTCCTCGGGGGTCACCTCGACCGCGCCGTCGGGCCACTGGTAGGTGCGGGCCCGGCCGAGGCCGTACGGGCCCCGGTCGGGTGTGGTGGGAATCAGGTAACGGTGCCGGCCGTGCACGAAGGCAGTGGTCCACGAGCCGTGCACGTGCCACAGCAGGACGTTCATCGGCCACTCCCGCCGCCGGTGGACGCCACCGTCGCCGTCACTGCGGCCACCGCAGCGACGACGGGCGGGCGGGGACCGGGCGGCGGTACGCCGAGCAGGCGTACCGCGTCGACCACCTCCTGCGGGTCGATCCCGGTCAGACAGGGGTGCCCGGGGACGGGGCAGCGGGCGGCGCGGGTGTCCCGGCAGGGGGCGGTGGGGTCGCCGAGGCGTACGGCCGGCACCCGCCAGGGTCCCCACTGCCCGTACGGAACGGTCGGGGCGAACAGACTCACCACCGGTACGCCCAACGCGGCGGCCAGGTGCGCCGGGCCGGTGTTGCCGACGACCAGGGCGTCCGCCCGGGCGATGACTCCGGCCAGGTCCCCCAGGCCGGTGCCGCCTCCCAGGTCCACACCGGTCCCCCCGGCGACCCGGGCTGTCAACTCCCGTTCGCCTGGCCCGCCGGTGACCACCACCCGGTGCCCGGCGGAGGTCAGCAGCCGGACCACCCGGGCCGCCAACTCCGGCGGGCAGGCCCGGGACTCGGCGGCCGAACCCGGGTGCACCACCAGGTACGGCCGTCGTGGCAGCTCGGTCGGGGTCGGTGGCCGGATCCGCAGGACGGGCCGGTCGCCCGGCGGCAGCGCGAACCCGGCGGCGGCGGCCAGGGAGAGGGCCCGTTCCGGTTCCGGGACGCCGGTGGGCACCCGGTGCCGGACGTCGAGGAGGCTGCCCGGGTAGTCGTCGCTGATCGCGCTGATCCGGCCCACCCCGGCCATCCGCAGCAGCAGTGCCAGCGGCAATGCCGACTGGTGGTAGCTGGTGAAGACCACCGCCTCGTCAGCGCCGACCCGGGCGAGCCTGTCGACAAGGCCGGTCACGTCGGCCGGGTCCACCGGGGCCGGGTCCGCCTCGATCCAGGGCAGCGGGTGCTCGACGATCTCGGTCACCCCGGGGAGCAGTTCGGCTGCGGCCCGTCCCCGTGGACCGCACAACAGCACCACCCGCTCGGCGTACGCCGCGACGGCCCGGATCGCCGGGCCGGTCACCAGTACGTCCCCGGCCGAGTCGCTGCGTACCACGAGCACCGTCGCGGCCCGGCGGGGCGCGGCCGACGGGGTCAGCGCCCGCTGTCGGGCGAGGATCTGGTCCACTGCCGTCGACAGGTCCGGGGCCACCCACCCGGCCGCGGCGACCTCCCGGGGGTGGGTCACCGGGGTCGGCACCAGCAGACCGGTGGCCCCGGCCGCCCCGGCGGCGACGACGTCCCGACCGATGTCCCCCACCACCACGCAGCGCTGCGGGACGGTGCCCAGTTCGTCGGCGGCCGACCGGACGAGACCCGGGGCGGGTTTACGGCATCCGCACCCGTCTCCGTCGTCGTGCGGACAGACCTGCCAGGTGTCGAAGGGACCGAGGTGGTCCTCGATCCGCGCGTTGACCCGGGCCAGGTCCCCGACGGTGAACAGCCCTCGGGCCAGACCGGACTGGTTGCTCACCACTCCCAGCCGGAATCCGGCGTCCCGCAGCCGGTCCAGCGCCGCCCGCGCCCCCGGCATCGGCAGCACCCGGTCCGGATCACCGTTGTACGGCACGTCGACGACGAGCGTGCCGTCACGGTCGAAGAGCACCGTGTCGAACAGCCCGGCCGCGTCCCGGTCAGCACCGGCGGAAACCCCGGCTGACCTGCGCTGATCCGGATCACGGTCCTGTCGCACGGGCGGCGGGTTCCCGACGCCCCGCTGAGTAAACGTCGGCGGGTCGGGGGGCGGCGGCCACGCCCCGAACCGTCCTAGGCCCGTCATCCGGACCGTTGCGCGCCTACCCGCTGCCTTCCGGGCCGTTGCGCGCCTACCCGTCGTCGCGCAGAAGCTAACCCGGGTCGGCATACTCCGCCGGTCGGCCGGGTACCGGGAGCAGTGTGGCGATTGTGGAGAAAGTGATCGATGCCCCGCCGGAGCAGGTCTTCGCCGTGCTGGCGGACGGGTGGACGTACAGCGACTGGGTGGTCGGGACGGCGCACATCCGCGACGTGGACGACGCCTGGCCCCGGGTCGGCAGTCAGCTGCACCACCGGGCCGGGCCGTGGCCGTTCTCCCTGGAGGACACCTCGACGGTGCTGCTCTCCGAGCCGCCGTACCGGCTGACCCTGCGGGCCGAGCTCTGGCCCGCCGGGGAGGCGATCGTGGCCTTCGCCCTGGAGCCGGTGGAGGGCGGCCGGACCCGGATCCGCCTCGGCGAGGACTTCGCCGCCGGGCCGCTGCTCTGGGTCCGGACCAAGCTCAACGACATGGTCCTGCACCAGCGCAACAAGGAGACCCTGCGGCGGCTCTCCGACATCGCCACCCGACAGAAGGGCGACCAGTGACGCAGACGGTGGTGGTGACGGGGGCCAGCGCCGGGGTCGGCCGGGCCGTGGCCCGACGGTACGCGCAACGCGGAGCCCGCCTCGGGCTGATCGCGCGCGGGGAGGCCGGTCTCGCCGCTGCCGAACGGGACTGTCGGCGGCTCGGAGCCGCCGACGTCCGGTGCTACCGGATCGACGTGGCCGACGCCGGGGCGGTCCAACAGGCCGCCGACGACGTCGTGCACCACTTCGGCGGCATCGACGTGTGGATCAACAACGCGATGGTGTCGGTCTTCGCCCCGGCCTGGGAGATCTCCGCCGCCGAGTTCCGCCGGGTCACCGAGGTCAACTACCTGGGCACCGTGTACGGCACGTTGGCCGCCCTGCGGCACCAGCGGGCGCACGGGCGGGGCACCATCGTCCAGGTCGGCTCGGCCCTCGCCTACCGGGGGATCCCGTTGCAGTCGGCCTACTGTGCGAGCAAGCACGCGATCCAGGGGTTCAACGACTCCCTCCGGTCGGAGCTGCTGCACGACTGCCCGGGGGTGAAGCTGTCCATGGTGCAGCTCCCGGCGATCAACACCCCGCAGTTCACCTGGGTACGGACCAGGCTCCCCCGGCACCCGCAACCGGTTCCGCCGATCTTCGCCCCGGAGGTGGCCGCCCACGCGGTGGTCTGGGCCGCCGACCACGGGACCCGGGAACTCAACGTCGGCGGTCCGACCTGGCGGACCCGGCTGGGCAACACCCTGTTCCCCGGGCTGCTCGACAGGTTCCTGGCCCGCAACGGGTACGACAGCCAGCAGACGTCCACTCCGGTCGACCCACAGACCTGGCGGGACAACCTGGACGCCCCGGCCGACCAGGAACAGGACCGGGGAGCCGAGGGGGTCTTCACCGATCGGGCCCGACACCGCTCGGCGGCACTCTGGGTGGGGACCCACAAGCCCGCTGTCACCGCCGTGGCCGTCACCGGGCTGGCGGTCCTCGCCACCGGCCTCCGCCGCCGTCTGCGGTAGCGGAGTGGGGAGCCTGACGAAACCGCCACGACCATGTGGCTACCCTCTCTGAGTACCCTGTCGGCAAACCGAGGATGTCCGTCATGATCGAACCCGTGCAGTTGCCGTCACCGTGGCGGGATGTGCGCCTGACCGTCGTGGTCCCCACCTACAACGAGGCGGGCAATCTTCCGGTCCTGGTCGAGCGACTGCTCGCGCTTCCGCTGCCCGGGTTGCGCATCCTGGTCGCCGACGACAACTCACCCGACGGCACCGGCGAGGTCGCCGACAAGCTCGCCGTCGAGCACCCCGACCGGATCCAGGTCGTCCACCGTGCCGGCAAGGAGGGCCTCGGCCGGGCGTACGTGGACGGCATCGGCCGTGCCCTCGACGGCGGCGCCGAGTACGTCGCCCAGATGGACGCCGACCTGTCCCACCCGCCGGAGGCGCTGCCCGGCATGCTCGGTGCCCTGCTCTCCACCCGGGCCGGCGTGGTCATCGGCTCCCGCTACGTTCCCGGCGGCCAGCTCGACGAGGCCTGGCCGCTGTACCGTCGGGCGCTCAGCGGCTGGGCCAACCTCTACGTGCACACCCTGTTGCGGGTCCGGGTCCGGGACCTGACCGCCGGGTTCAAGATCTGGCGTGCCGACGCGCTCGTCGACATCGGCCTGGAGCGGGTCCAGTCCAACGGCTACAGCTTCCAGGTCGAGATGCACTACCTCGCCACCAAGCTGGGGCACACCATCCTGGAGGTGCCGATCCGCTTCGAGGAGCGGCGCGACGGCGCGTCGAAGATGACCACCGCCACGAAGATCGAGAGCGCGCTGATGCCGTTCCGGCTGCGCAGCCGGCACCGCAACATCGACAGCACCGGTGCCCACCCGGTCGAGGTCGAGCCGAACCCGACCACCGGCCCTGCCGTCGTCCCCGGCGACGACACCCCGGCCGCCGTTGCCGCCCCGACCGTCGCCGCCACCCCCACCGTGACGTCGGAATCCACCACGGCCTCGGACACTGCTGCGCCCCCGGACGCCACCGCCCCGGAAACGACCGCCCCGGAGACGACGGCACCGGAGACGACGGCACCGGAGGCGAACGCCGACGAGCCCGTCGAGTCGGCACCGGTCACCGAGGCCAAGCCCGCCACCAACCCGGCTCCCCGGACCCGTACCCCCGCCAAGGCGGGTCGGCCGGCGAAGAAGTCCACCCGGGGCGGCCGGTCCGGCACCCGCCCCTGACCCGTCTCCCTTTGACCACCTGAACCACCCGACCCCGGTGGCCTGCGCGCGGGCCACCGGGTGAGGCCGGGTGGGCGTGGGGTCAGCGGTACAGGGTGTGGTGGGCGGATCGGATCAGTCGGGAGTAGGCGGCACCGGTGAGCGCCCGGTCCCGGGCCATGGCGGCTCGGGCGGCGTTCGACCCCGGTGCCCCGTGCACCCCGCCACCGGGATGCGCCGAAGCGCTGGCCAGGAACAACCTGTCGATCGGGGTGTCCGCCCGACCGAGGCCGGGAATCGGGCGCAGGAACAGCTGCTGGTACGCCGCCGCCGTACCGCCGCCGATCGTCCCGCCCACCAGGCTCGGGTTGTCCCGTTCCATGTCGGCCGGTCCGGCCACGTGCCGCCCCACCACCAGCTTCCGGAACCCGGGGGCCGCGTCCTCCATCACCTCTTCCATCCGGGTGACGTGCTCGGCGATCTCCTCGGCCCGCCAGTTCCGACGGAAGGGCAGGTGGGTGTAGGCCCACAGCGACTCGGTCCCCGGGGGTGAGTGGCTCGGGTCGGCCACGGTCATCTGCCCGGCGAGCAGGAAAGGCCGGCGGGGGACCTTGTTCCGGGCCAGTTTCCCGGCGTAACCGGTCAGCCCGTCGAGGTCCGCCCCGAGGTGTACGGTGCCGGCCCCGGCCAGGGCCGGATTCGCCCACGGCACCGGGGCGGAGAGCGCCCAGTCGACCTTGACGGTGGAGCCGTCCCAGCGGAAGTGGGCCAGATCCTCGACCAGCCGGGGCGGCAGCGCCGCCGCCCCGACCAGGTCCAGGTAGAGGGCGGGGGCGGGAACGTCTGCCACCACAGCCCGACGGGCCCGCCAGAGGGTCCCGCCGTCGGTGCGTACCCCCATCGCCCGGCCCCGGGCGACCAGCACCCGGTCCACCCGGGCCTGGTACGTGACCCGGCCGCCCCGTTCGACCAGCCGGGCGAGGAGGGCGTCGGTGATCCGCTGTGCCCCGCCGGCCGGCACCGGCCAGCCGATCTGCTGGCCGAGCATCGCCAGCAGCCAGCCGTACACCCCGGAACCGGCGTCGTCCGGGGAGAGGTCGGTGTGCAGGGCACAACCGGCGAGCAGCGCCGGTCCACCCACCCCGTCGAAGAGTTCGTCACCGAGTTGGCGGACCGGCACCACCAGTCGGCGGGCCAGCCGCAGCGCCCCGCCGACGTGTAGCCGACGCAGCAACGCCGATCCGCCCCGCACCGGGGGGAAGGGGCTGGTGATGGTGTCGAGCATCGGCCCGGCGACTGTGGACCAGTCGGCGTACGCGTCGTGCCAGCGATCCCCGTCCCCGGGGGCGAACTGTTCCAGGGAGGCGGCGGTGACGTCCGGATTCCGGTTCAGCAGCGCCGCCCGGCCGTCGGGGAAGAGGTGGGCGAGGACGTCGGGGGCGTGTCGCCAGGCCAGGCCGTACCGGTCCAGGTCGAGGCGGCGCAGCACCGGGGAGGCGTACCCGAGGGGGTAGAACGAGCTGTAGAGGTCGCTGAGGTAGCCGGGGGCGGTGACCTCGGCGGAGCGGACGGCCCCACCGGGCACGCCGGTGGCCTCCAGGACCATGACGTCCCAGCCGGCGTCGGCCAACAGGTTCGCCGCCACCAGGCCGTTGTGTCCGGCACCGACGACGACCGCGTCCACGGTCTGGGTGGGGGAGGTCATCGGATCCGGCTACCCCCCGGGCCACCGGGCGAAACGTGTTTGTCCGGCCGGGGCCGGGGCATCCAGCGCCGCATGTACCGGGTTGAGCAGCTCATCGGTGGAGTGTGGGGCGCGGGTGGGGACGGCGGGGACCTGGCGGTCACCGACCCGGCCGACGGGAGGCCGGTCAGCACCGTACCGGTGGCGACGGCCGACGAGGTGGCGAACGCTGTGGCTGCGGCCCGGGGGGCCGCGCCGGGCTGGGCGGCGACCGATCCGGCGCAACGGGGCGAGGTGCTGCGCCGGGCCGCCGACGCGGTGGCGGCCGTGGCGGAGGAGTTGGCCCAGGCCACCACCGCCGAGATGGGCAAGCCCCTCGACGACGCGCGCGGTGGC
>NZ_JBEPEQ010000073.1:0-31439 GCF_040300925.1 Micromonospora sp. NPDC000207 | reverse complement strand
GACCCGCCGCCAGACCACCCGCGAACGCCAGACCAGCAACACCCAGAACACTCCTACGCAGCACCGAGTTCATCATCGACAGCTCCATCCGGGGGAACGACACCCACCCACAGGGCAGATGCGGACACCGTCAGGCGCCCAACGAAAAAAGGGGAAAGTCCTCAGAGAGGGAAGCGGCCGGGAGCCGTGCTCACCACGCCGCAACCAGATGTAACCACCGCCGACCCGCCGTCATTCCCGGGTCCACCGGCCCGACCCCGCCCCCACCACAGTGGGAACCACTCGGTCGTACGGAGGGTGTAACGACTCCACCCCCGCCGCCATTCCACCCCCCGAGTGCCCCCGACCACACCCCCATAACGGGATATAACCGACATCGGGCTCACCGTCGGCGGGACACTCAGGTCAACCCGGGTCCGACCCCTCGGCCAGGACGATCCGGCCGTTACGGCGGATCACGCCCAGCCCACCCGGCAGGTGGGTGACCCCCTGACCGCGCCAGGCGGTGACCAGGGCGTCGAGCGCCGCCACGTGTCTGTGGGAGAGGGCCGAGGCCGGCGCACCGAGTTCCCGAGCCCAGGCGTGCAGCACCCGGGTCCGTACCGCCGGAGCCAGGGCGGCCAGGGAATCGACTGCGAGCCCCCCGGCGGGGGATCGGGCGGCGGCCGACGCCTTCTCGGCGAGCTCGTCGAGGACGGCGTTGTCCGCCGCAACCTGGTGGGCGGTTCGGGCGAGATTGTCCACCACTGCCGGACCGAGCGCGTCGACGAGCGCGGGTAGCGCCGCCGACCGCACCCGCGACCTGGCGTACGCCGGGTCGGTGTTGTGCGGATCGTCCCACGGGACCAGGCCGAGGGCCGTGCAGGCGGCCCGGGTCTCGTCCCGACCGACGCCGAGGAACGGGCGCAGCAGTGGCACACCGTCGAGGTCACGGCGGGCGGGCATCCCGGCGAGTCCCCGGGGGCCGGCCCCCCGGGCCAACGCCAACAGCACCGTCTCGGCCTGGTCGTCACGGGTGTGCCCGGTCAGCACCGCGACCGCGTCGAGTCGGCGGGCCACAGCGCCCAGCGCCTCGTAGCGAGCGGCCCGGGCAGCCGCCTCGGGGCCGCCGGGACGCCCGGCCACCGTCACCCGTACCGCCTCGACCGGGTGGAGACCGGCCTCGACGGCCCAGGCGGCCACCGACGCCGCCCGGTCGGCGGAGCCCTGTTGCAGGTCGTGGTCGACGGTGACCAGCCCGGCGCAGTGCCCGAGGCGGGGTGCCACGAAGGCGGTGGCGGCGGCGAGGGCTAGCGAGTCGGCGCCCCCGGAGCAGGCCACCAGGACCGGTCCGCCGACGGGTACGCCGGTCAGCGCCGACCGGACCGCCACCCGGGTCGCGGCCACCGGTGGAGGCAGCGCGGGCACGCCGGAGGCGGTCAGCCGGCGGTCGGCAGCGGGCCGACCGAACCGTGCACCCGCCGCACCCAGGCCTCCGGGTCACCGAGTTCGTCGAGCCGGGGCAGGGTCAACGGCGAGCTGAAGATCTTGTTGAAACCGGGCATGCCCACCTGCTCGACCACGCCGTGCACGAACTTGCGGCCCTCGGCGTACTGGCGCATCTTGACCTCGACCCCCAGCAGCCGCCGGACCGCCTTCTCCAGCGGGTTGCCGGACTCGCGGCGGCGGTTGAACGCCGCCCGGATCCGGTCGACGCTCGGTACGACCTCCGGACCGACCCCGTCCATCACGAACTCGGCGTGCCCCTCCAGGAGGGTCATCAGCGCGGTCAGCCGGTCGAGCACCGCCCGCTGGGCGGGCGTCTGGACGATGTCCAGGACACTGGTGCGGCTCTGCGGGTCGCGGATCACGTCGGCGAGGGTGGAGACCCCCCGGCGCAGCCGCTCGGCGAGGTGTTCACTGTTCTGCGAGGCGTCGACGAACGCCTGGACCTCGCCGAGGAAGTACGCCCGCATCCACGGGACCGCTGTGAACTGGGTCCGGTGGGTCACCTCGTGCAGGCAGACCCAGAGCCGGAAGTCCCTCGGTTCGGCCTCCAGCTTCCGCTCCACCTCGACGATGTTGGGCGCGACCAGGAGGAGTTGCCCCGGGTCGGCCGAGAAGACCTCGTACTGGCCGAGGACCCGGCCGGAGAGGTAGGCCAGGACGGTGCCGGCCTGCACGCCGGTCAGCCGGGAACCGATCGCCTCGGTGAACGCCCCGGGCTGCTTGTCCTGGGAGAGTCGGCTGACCAGGGGCGTGATCACCTCCCGCAGACCGGCGATGTTGGTCGCCGCCCAGTCCTTGCGGTCCACCACCCGGACCGGGGGGTGGGCGAGCTGCGAGCGCAGCCCCGTGTAGTCGGCCACGTGCTCCGCTGCCTCGTCGGTCAGCCGCCGCAGGTCGACGACCACGTCGGTGGCCTCGGACAACGACACCCGAGGGCCCGATTTGCTCAACGCCCCCGCCGTCGCAGCGGCCAGATCCCAGTCCACGAACTGCGCCATGCACCCAACCGTACCCGCGCCGCGACACCCCGGCCCGGTGCCGACCGACAGACGCCCGGTGTCCGGCAAGGTCAACCGGGTCGCGACGGCCGGTCAGGACCCGGCGGAACGGGGCGACTCAGCGGCAGCCGCACCCGGCCAGGGCGGCGGCGATCCGGTCCAGGGCCTGCCGGGTCTGCTCGGGGGTGTCCGCCGGTGCCCGGTCGGTGAGCACGGCGAAGCTGAGCAGTCGCCCGTCGGCGGTGGTGACCAGCCCGGCGATCGCGTGTACCCCGGTCAACGTGCCGGTCTTGGCCCGGACCATCCCGGCGCCGCCGGTGGTCACCGGGGAGGCGTACCGGGTCAGGAGGGTGCCCGACCATCCGGCGACAGGCAGTCCGGCGAAGATCGCCGCGAGTTCGGGGCGGCTGCCGTTGCCGGCGAGCGCGATCAGGTCGGTGAGCAGCGAGGCGCTGAGCCGGTTGGTCCGGGACAGGCCGCTCGCGTCGGTCAGGGATGCCTCGTCGGCAGGTAGCCCCAGCTCGGCGAGGACGTCGTCCATCGCCGTCGCCGCACCCACGAACGACGCGGGCTGTTCCCGGGCCAGTGCGACCTGGCGGGCCAGCGCCTCGGCGACCAGGTTGTCGCTGTCCTTGATCATGAAGTCGACCATCCGGATCACCGGCAGGGACTCGACCACCCCGAGCTCGCTACCCGGGGCGGGGGCTCCGACCCCGCTACCCGCCGGGCCCGGCGCCCGCCCCCGCTGCACCGACTCGACAGGCGCGCCGAGCAGCCGGGCGAAGGAGCGACCAGCAGTCAGGTCCGGGTCCGCCACCCGATCCGCACCCCCGTTGCCGGTGGCGGCCAGCGCCTTACGGGCGGCCACCGGATCCCGGCGGGCCCCGTCGGTCATCAGGGCGGTGACCGCACCGCCGTAGCCACCGGTGGGGATGTCGTCGTCCCAGCCCGGTTCGTACTTCGGCCCGGAGTAGAGCGTGGCGTCGACGATCACCTTCGTCGGGACGGTGCCCCCGAGGGCCTGCGTCACCTGCTCCGCGAGGTCGGTCAGCCGGGCCGCACCGGGGTAGAAGGCGGCCTCGTCGACCGCCAGGGTCGGGTCGCCACCGCCGACGATCACCACCTCGCCCGGGTTCTCACCGGCCACCACCCGGGTGGGGATCCGGTACGCCGGACCTCGGGCGGCGAGCACAGTCACCGCGGTCACCAGTTTGGCCACCGACGCCGGGACGGTCTCCTCGTCGGCACCCTTGCCGTACAGCTCCTGGCCGGAGAGCACGTCGGCCACGGAGACGTGGACCCGGGAGCCGAGGGTCGCGTCGGCGACGAGCGGGTCGAGCAGTTCGCGTACCCCGTCCGGGGTGGGTTGGGCGGCGTTCGGGTCCGATTCGGCGAGCACCGCCACGGGGGCTGGTTCGGACGTTTCGCCGGCCTGCCGGGCGTCGCCCGCGTCGCCGAACCACCCGGCGACCGGGCCGGGCCTGACCACGACCACCCCGAGGCCGGCCAGTCCGAGCAGCAGCACCGTCGCCAGGACCAGGACGGTACGACGACGGCGGCGCAGGGTCTCCGGTCGGGGACCACCCGACGCGGGACGGCCCGAGGACGGGGGCACCTGGGGGGTCGGCGCCGACGCCGTGGTGCCCGGGGGCGTAGGGGGAGCCGGGGCTGCGCCGTCGGCGGGGCCGGGCTCGACCGGAGCCGGTGCCCCCGGCGGGCGGTACGCAGGTGGTGGGGGCAGGTGACGGCCGGGTTCCGGCCCCGGAATCTCGCGGGTGGTCTCCCCCGAGATGTCCCCGACCGGGGTGGAGGCGGTCTCGTCGGGCCGCCCCGGAGGGCCGCTCTCGGGCGTGTTCGCCGGCATCCGGGGGAGCTGGGCCTGGGGCACCGCGATGCGCCCGCTGACCCCACCGGTCCCCGGTCGACCGGTTACCGGACCGGTGGCCCGGTCCGGGCGGTAGTGTGAATCTTCCCTCCCCACGACCCCCTCCTCCCCCACACGAAAACGGCTTGGGTGACACTACTGCGGTCCGAACACTATGCGGCGGCCGGAGCCGACGGGTGGGCATTCGTCCGACCGGAGCGCCGAGGGTGCCCGTCAGCCAGCGTGGGCAACGAGGGAGCGTGAGATGGATTTCGACGTCACGGTTGAGATCCCCAAGGGTCACCGAAACAAGTACGAGGTGGACCACGCGACCGGCCGGATCAGGCTCGACCGTACGCTCTTCACGTCCACGCAGTACCCGGCCGACTACGGGTTCATCGAGGGCACGCTGGGCGAGGACGGGGATCCGCTGGACGCGTTGGTACTGGTTCCCGAGCCGACCTTCCCGGGGTGTCTGATCCGGTGCCGCACCATCGGCATGTTCCGGATGACCGACGAGAAGGGCGGCGACGACAAGGTCCTCTGCGTGCCTTACGAGGACCCGCGTCAGGAGCACCTGCGCGACATCCACCACCTCGGTGAGTTCGACCGGCTGGAGATCCAGCACTTCTTCGAGGTCTACAAGGACCTCGAACCGGGCAAGTCGGTCGAGGGTGCGACCTGGGTGGGTCGGCAGGAGGCCGAGGCGGAGGTCGTCAACTCGTACCGCCGCCACCGGGAGGCCGAGGCGCGCGGCGAGGCTCCGCACTGACCCAGTCGAGGGGTCTGCACCCCTGACAGCAGACACCACCGCCCGCGGGACGCTCAGCCGAGCAGCCCGCGGGCGCGGTCGTACAGGCCCAGCACGGCGCAGGCCACCGGGACCACGGAGACCACCAGCGCCGTGTCGGTCAGGTCAGCGATCCGACCAAGGTACGGCGACACCGGCCGCCGGGCGTAGGTGGTCCCGGCGGCGGCGGTGACCAGGGCGAGGACCAGGGCGGCCCCGGCCGACAGGACCGGACCGGCGGCACCCGCCCGGTCGGCGAGGACCACACCCGCCACGGTGACCCCGAGCAGTCCGGCGGCCAACGGGGGCACCCGGTGGCGTACCGCCACGAACAGCCGGGACCGCAGCAGCAGCACCGCCGATCCGACCGCCACCAGCACCAGTCCTGCAGTGCCCCCGGCGACACCGAGCACGACTGTGGCGGCCACGGCCAGGACTGCGTGCCCGAGCAGCAGACCGGTGAGCATCTCCTCGGTCCGGGCGACCGCCGCGTGCACCCTGGCCCGGTCCGGCAGGTCCCGGACCCGTTCCGACCCGTCGGGGAGCCCGCCGGGCAGGGTGACCGGGGGCAGCGGCAGTTTGCCGAACCGGATGGCCAGCAGCGGCAGCGCCCCCACGGTCAGCACCAGGACGCCGAACAGGATCGCCGCGGTCGCCGCCGGTTCCAGGGTCGACCCGCCGACCGCGGCGACGGCACCGACCAGGCCGACTGTCGCACCGGCCACGAAGACCCGCAGTCGGGCGGCCACCCCGAGCAGCCCGAGGACTGCGACAAGGAGCAGCACCACGGTGCCGGCAAGGAGTTCGGGGGCACCCAGCCAGCGCAGCCCGGGTACCGGTCCGACCGGGTCACCGGAGCCGACCCCGAGGGCACCGGCGGCGAAGGCGTACGGCAGCGCGTACCCGCCCAGTGTCGCGCCGACCCGGCCGTCCCCGTACGCGCGGGAGGCCACGGTTCCGGCGAGGGTGAGCGACAGGGCCAGCGCCACGGCTACCGGCCAGCGTCCCGGGTGCTCCGGCCCCGCTGTGAGGACTGCGAACAGCCCGACGGCGAGCGGCACCCCGGCGCCGACGAGGGTGGTGACCCGGGTGGCCGTCGGGGACCAGGGGGTGCCCCGTCGGCGGGCCCCGTCGGCGATCGCCTCCACCACGTCGTCGTACTCCAGTTCGGGCCACTGCGCCCGGGCTGGCACCAGGTGCAGCACCTCGCCGTCGCGTACGCCCTGCGGCAGCAGCGCCTGGGCGGTGTGCAGGGCTGTCCCGTCGGTCCGTCGCAGCAGCCAGCCGCCGTGCTGTTCACCGTCGTCGGCGAGGCCCTCACCGGCGTGCCGGAGAACGTCGGGCAGCAGCTCGACCAGGGGCACCTGTTCCGGTAGGGCGACGTCCATCCGACGGTGGGGCGCGCTGATGGTGACCCGGGCCAGCCCGACTGACATCGACACATCTCCAAATCGAGCGGGATCGGCGGCTGCGCGGACGACAGGACTTTACCTACCATGAGCCAGGCTCGGGTCACCGAGCGCTGTGGGGAGGGTGCGTGTCCACTGTCGTGATCCGGCGGCCACCCCGCCGACCGGCACCGGAGATCCCGGTGGGGGAGCTGCCAGTCGACGCGCCCCCGGAGATCCCGGCGGTCACCGGTGGACGCTGGCAGCAGCTGCTGATGGTGTTGCCGATGCTCGGCGGAACCGTCGCGATGGCGATGATGTTCGGCCGGGGCGGAGGCGCCTACTCGTACGTGGTCGGCGGGATGTTCGGGCTCTCGTCGGTGGCCATGCTCGCCACCTCCTGGGGTGCCGCCTCGGGCTCGCCGAAGAAGTCCGAGATGATGGCCGCCCGCCGGGAGTACCTGCGGCACCTCGCGGCGCTGCGCCGCCGGGTCCGGGAGACCGCCGAACGGCAGCGGGCCGGGCTCTACTACCGGCACCCCGACCCGGGGCGACTGTGGTCCACTGTGGACAGCCATCGGGTGTGGGAGCGTCGGCCTACCGACCCCGACTTCGCGGTGGTACGGGTGGCGGTCGGCCCGCAGACCCTGGCCACTCCCCTGGTCCCGCCGGTCACCAGGCCGCTCGACGAGTTGGAGCCGATGACAGCGGGCGCGCTGCGGCGTTTCCTCGACGCCTACTCGGTGGTGCCCGACCTGCCGGTGGCGCTCTCACTGCGCAGCTTCGCCCGGGTGTACGTCAGGGACGCCCCGACCGGCCCGGCAGCGGCCACGAACGGCCGGGTGGACCGTCGGGCCGAGGGGACCACCGACGCCCAGGCGCTGACCCGCGCCCTGCTCACCCAGCTCGCCGTCTTCCACGCCCCGGACGAGCTGATCGTGGCGGTCTGCGTCGGGCCGGAGCGGCGGGCCGCCTGGGAGTGGGTCAAGTGGCTGCCGCACGCCCACCACCCGGATCGCACCGACGCGCTCGGCCCGGTTCGCCTTGTCACCAGCGCCGCCGCCGACCTGGAACGGCTCCTCGACGACGTGCTGGCCAGTCGGTCCCGGTTCAGCCCGACCGGCCCGACCACCGACGGCCCGCACCTGGTGGTGGTGCTCGACGGTGCCGACCTGACGGCGGTCACCGACCTGGTCTCCGACTGTGGCATCGACGCTGTCACGGTCGTCGACCTGGACTCCCCACCGCCTCGCCTGCTGGAACGGTTCTCGCTCCTGCTGGAGGTCCGGGACGGCCGGTTGCACTCGTACTCGGCCGACGGGCACGCCGAGGTCGGCACCGCCGACCGACTCGACACCGCCGAGGCCGAGGCGGTGGCCAGACGGCTGGCGCCGCTTCGGTTGGCGACGCCGGCCCGGGGGCCGGACGCCCACTCCGGAACCGAGCCGGGCCTGCCCGAGCTGCTCGGCATCGGGGATCCGGAGGGCTTCACCGCCGAGCAGGGGTGGGCGGCCCGGTCGGCGCGGGAACGGCTGCGGGTGCCGATCGGGGTCGGCGTCGACGGTGGTGCCGTCGAACTCGACCTGAAGGAGTCCGTCCAGGACGGGATGGGTCCGCACGGCCTGCTGATCGGGGCGACCGGGTCCGGCAAGTCGGAGTTGCTGCGCACGCTGGTGCTCGGGCTGGCCGCCACGCACAGCTCCGAGCAGCTCAACTTCGTCCTGGTCGACTTCAAGGGCGGGGCCACCTTCGCCTCGTTCGAGAGGCTGCCGCACACCGCAGCGGTGATCACCAACCTGGCTGACGCGCTGCCGCTGGTGGACCGCATGGTCGACGCCATCAACGGGGAGCTGATCCGGCGGCAGGAGCTGCTGCGCCGGGCCGGGAACTTCGCCGGCCTCCGCGACTACGAACGGGCGAGGGCCACCGGCACCCCGTTGGCTCCGCTGCCCTCACTGCTGCTGATCTGCGACGAGTTCTCCGAGCTGCTGTCGGCCAAGCCCGACTTCATCGACCTGTTCGTGCAGATCGGCCGGTTGGGGCGGTCCCTGGGGGTGCATCTGCTGTTGGCGAGCCAACGCCTGGAGGAGGGGCGGCTGCGCGGGCTGGACACCCACCTGTCGTACCGGATCGGGTTGCGGACCTTCTCGGCCCTGGAGTCCAGGACGGTCCTCGGGGTCCCGGACGCGCACGAGCTGCCCCGCTCCCCGGGGCACGGCTACCTGCGCTTCGGCACCGAGCCCCTGGTGCGCTTCAAGGCGGCGTACGTCTCCGGACCGGCCCCCCGGCCGGGCGTCACGACGGGGAACACGACGGCGGGTACGCCCCGGCTGCACCAGTTCTCCACCCACTTCGTGCCGGTGCCCGAGCCGGTCGCCACCCCCCTCGCCCCCGTCGAGGAGGCCGGTGCACGGAGCCTGCTGGACCTGCTCGTCGACCGGTTGGCCGGACAGGGCCCGCCGGCGCACCAGGTGTGGTTGCCTCCGCTCGGGCCGGCCCCGGCCCTCGACGAGTTGCTCGGCCCGGTCGGCACCGACCCGGCACGCGGGGTCACCGTCGGCAACCCGGAGCTGCACGGTGCCCTCCAGGTGCCGGTGGCGGTGGTCGACAAACCCTTCGAGCAGCGTCGGGACCTGCTCTGGCTGGCGTTGGACGGCGCGGCCGGGCACGTGCGGTGGTGGGTGCACCGCAGAGCGGCAAGTCGAACCTGCTGCGGGCGCTGGTCTGCGCGCTGGCCCTGACCCACACCCCCGCCGAGACGCAGCTCTACTGTCTCGACTTCGGCGGCGGCGCGTTGGCCGCCCTGCGGAACCTGCCCCACGTCGGCGGTGTCACAGGCCGGTCCGACCCGACGGCGGTCCGACGCACCGTCGGCGAGTTGGTCACCCTCCTCGCCGAGCGGGAGGCGGCCTTCGCCGAGTCGGGCGTGGAGTCGATGCCCGCGTACCGCCGTCGGCGGGCGGCGCTGGTGGCGGCCGGGCGGCCGACGACCGACCCGTACGGTGACGTGTTCCTGGTGGTGGACGGCTGGGCCACCCTGCGCGGCGAGTACGACGACCTGGAACCGCTGATCACCGACCTGGCCACCCGTGGCCTGTCCTACGGGCTGCACGTGGTGGCCACGGCGGTGCGCTGGACCGACTTCCGCCCGGCGATCCGGGATCTGTTCGGTTCCCGGGTCGAGCTGCGGCTGGGGGACCCGTCGGACTCCATGGTGACCCGGCGGGCGGCTGCGGCCGACGTACCGGTGGCCACCCCCGGTCGGGGTGTCACGGCCGAGAGTCTGCACTTCCTGACCGCGTTGCCGCGGCTGGCCGGGCTCGGCTGGGAGACCACCGACCTGGTCGGGGCGGTGGCCGACGGGTGGGCTGGTCCACCGGCTCCGCCGGTCCGGCTGCTGCCTCCGGTGTTGCCCTACGACGACCTGGACCTGGCCGTCGGGTCCGGTCTGGGACTGCCGGTCGGCATCGCCGAGGCGGACCTGCGACCTGTGGTGTTGGACTTCGCCGCCGAGCCGCACTTCGTGGTCTTCGGTGACGCCGAGTGCGGCAAGTCGTCGTTCCTGCGGGCGTTGGCGACCTCGATCACCAGGAGGTTCACCCCGGAGGAGGCCCGGATCATCCTGGTGGACTACCGGCGGAGCCTGCTCGGGGCGATCGACGACCTGCCGCATCTGATCGGCTACGGGTCGGCGGCGGCACACACCACTGACCTCGTCGAGTCGGCCGCCGGTTACCTGCACCAGCGGGTCGCCGGCCAGGAGGTCACCCCCGGGCAGCTCCGCGACCGGTCCTGGTGGTCCGGACCGGAGTTGTTCGTCGTGGTGGACGACTACGACCTGGTGGCCAGTGGGCCGGTGAACCCGCTGCGCGCCCTGGAGGAGTTCCTCCCGCAGGCCCGGGACGTCGGCCTGCACCTGGTGCTGGCCCGCCGGTCCGGCGGTGCCGCCCGGGCCCAGTTCGAGCCGGTCGTGCAGCGGCTCCGGGAGCTTTCCACCGCCGGGCTGGTGATGGCCGGCAGTCCGGAGGAGGGCCCACTGGTCGGGTCGGTCCGTCCCGGCCCACTTCCGCCCGGCCGTGGTCGGCTGGTCACCCGCCGGGAGGGGGTGCGTCTGGTGCAGTTGGCCCACCTGCCACCGTCCTGATCGACTGCGACCCGCCGATCGCAACTTCGCGGTTCACACCGTGTGGTACGAGGAATTGGGTAATCTCCGGAGCAACATGTGTCCCTCGCGATGAATGGCTGAGAAGGTGACTGGGACCCGGCACGCGCGTTCGTCCACGGCCCGACGACTCGCCGGCCGTCCGTCATCGCCCCGACGACTCGCCGGGCGCGCCCTGCTCGGCCTCGCGGTGGCCGCCGTCCCGATCGCCGGTCCGACACCCCAGGCGCTGGCCGCCCCGTCTCCGACCCTCGCCACGGCACCGGTGGCCGCCCCGCTGGCGGGAACGTCTCCGGTGGCCCGGTTCGCGCCGGTGGACAACCCGACCCGAGTCGACCGCATCCGCGACGAGCAGTGGCAACTGGACGCGTTGAAGGCGAAGACGGCCTGGCGTAGTTCGACCGGCCGGGGTGTCACAGTCGCGGTGGTGGACTCCGGTGTGGACGCCACCCATCCCGATCTGGCAGGTCGGGTGGCACCGGGTCTCGATCTGGTCAGTCCCGGCGGTTCCGGCCCGGCGGATCCGGTCGGGCACGGGACCACGGTGGCCGGTCTGATCGCCGGGAGCAACGACGACCGGGGTGCGGTGGGTCTCGCCCCGGACGCCCGGATCCTGCCGGTCCGGGTCCTCGACGAGGACAACCGTTACGACGACGCGCTGATCGTGGCCAAGGGGGTCCGCTGGGCTGTCGACAACGGGGCTCGGGTGATCAACCTGTCCCTCGGTGGCAGCGGTGACAGCGCCGCCCTGGCCGCCGCCGTGGACTACGCGTTCGCCCGGGACGTGGTGGTGGTGGCCTGCACCGGCAACCTGGCCACCTCGTCCAGCAGCAAGGTCTGGTATCCGGCCCGGGAGCCGGGGGTGATCGCGGTCGCGGGCCTGGAGCGGGACACCGAGCAGCTGTGGTCGGGGTCGATCACCGGTGCGGCGACTGTGCTCTCCGCACCGGCCAGTGGTCTGGTCGGCGCACGTCCGGGCGGTTACTGGCGGGTGCAGGGCACCAGCTTCGCCGCGCCGCTGGTGGCCGCCACGGCGGCGCTGGTCCGCGCGAAGTACCCCCAGATGTCGGCGGGCGACGTGGTCAACCGGCTGATCTCCACCGCCCACGACATCGGCCCCGCCGGCCGGGACGACCGTTACGGGTACGGCCTGGTGGATCCGGTCGCGGCGCTCACCGCAGAGGTCCCGTCGGTGGGCCGCAACCCGCTGGACAACAACTCCTCCCCCGGGGTGGCCGGGTTCGGCCCGGCTCCGGGGAGCCCGGGAAGCGAACAGGCCACCGGCACCGGCACCGACCCCCTCGACTTCACCGCGCCACGTCAGCACACCCGTTGGACGGCGTTGCCCGCCGGTGCGCCGGCCGATCCGCCCTCCGACCGGATCTGGGCCTCGGCGGCGGTCCTGGTCGCCCTGGTCACCGGTGCCGCCCTGACCGTTCGTCGGGTCCGGCAGCGCCGCCGGTGACCGGTGCCGGGGCGCTCCGGGACACCGGTGCCCGGGAACCGGTCTGAGTCGGTGTCCTCGGGGGTAGATCTCAGCAGCATGAACGGCCGCACCTCCGCCCCCTCCTGGCGCCGTCGTCGCCTCGACCCGGATCGTCCGCGCGGGCTACGGTCCAGCCTGGCGACGGTCGCCGCCCTGACGGCGCTTCCCTTCGCCGGGTTGACCGCTCTGGTGGTCGCCGCCGGTTCCTCGTTGCACGCCGTCGACGAGCGGATCACCGACGCGGCGCACGCGTACGCGCTCGACAGTCCCGGTTGGGTCCGGGCGATGAGCCTCTGGACCGACGTGTTCGCACCGAACCCGCTCCGGCTGGCTGCGTTGCTGCTGGTCGTGTGGCTGCTGCACCGCAACGCCCGCCGTACCGCCGGCTGGGTGGCGCTGACGATGGTGGTCGGCGGGACGCTCGGACCGTTGTTGAAGCTGCTCGTCACCCGGGACCGTCCCGACCTGCTGGACCCGGTCTCGTCGGCCACCGGGTACGCCTTCCCGTCCGGCCACGCGCTCAACGCCGCCCTCGCGGCGGGGGTCCTGCTGGTGGTCTTCCTGCCGAAGACCCGGGGCCGACCGGGGCGGCGGGCGGCGCTGTGGGTGGCGGCGATGGCGGTCGCCGGGGTGACCGGGTTCAGTCGGATCGCCCTCGGCGTGCACTGGACCAGCGACGTGGTGGCGGGATGGTTGCTGGGGGCGGCAGTGGTCACCGCCACCCTGGCGGCCTTCGCGCTCTGGCGCGACGGGGACGGCCAGCACCCCGGGAACAGGCCACAGCCGGGCAACGGACAGCAGCCAGAGGGCAGGCAGCAGCCGGGCGACGGACAGCAGCCAGGCGACGGGTCGACGGCTACCGGTTGACGGCCCCGGCAGGTCAGGTGCAGTTGCCGGTGGCGACCGGTTCGGTGCTCTGGGCGCCGGCCAGGGCCACCGGGCGGGCCTCGGCGGCGGTCACCGCGAAGCCGGTGTTCGGGTCGTCGGCCACCGCCGCGAAGATCACTCCGAGGACCAGGCCGTTCGAGGAGAGCAGTGGCCCTCCGGAGTTGCCGCTGCGGACCAGCGCCCGGATCGTGTAGATCTCCCGGGTCACGTCGGCGGAGGCGTAGATGTCCGGACCGGTTATCTTGCCCACGTCCCGGATCCGGGCCGACTGGGCGTCGTACGGGCCGTTGAGCGGGAAGCCCAGCACGATCGCGTCCGCCCCGCTGGTGACGTTGCCGGCGGCGAACCGCATCGACGGGCCGGGCAGTCCGGGGACCCGCAGCACGGCGAGGTCGCGGTCCGGGTCGTAGACCACCACGTCACCGTCGTAGCGTGAGCCCCCCAGCTCCACGGAGACCCGCTCGGTGCCCGCCACCACGTGCGCGTTCGTCATCACCCGGTCGTCGGCGTAGACGAAACCAGAGCCCTCGATCCGTCGCGAACAGCTCGGTGCGGAGCCGAGCACCTTCACCACTGACCGCTGGCCGTTCGCCACCACCTCGGATCCGGCCAGCGCCGGGTCGGGCGGGGACACCTGCCGGGCCCGGGTGGGTGCCAGCCCGCCGAAGACGTCCGGGAAGCCGTTGGTGTCGACGGTCTCCCGCAGTGCCGTGGAGAGCTGCTGGGCCTCGTCCGGCAGGACCTGGTCGACCGCGTTGAGCAGGGCGCTGTTGCGCACCGAGGAGGCCAGCCAGGGCAGGGACGACGAACCCAGTGGCACGGCGACCAACCAGGCGACCATGACCACGGCGAGCAGGGACACCAGTGCCCCACCCACGTCGTCGGCCCGCCGCGCCAGCCTGCTGGTGATCGTCCGACGCAGGTGGGAGCCGATCCAACCGGCCAACGCCTGCCCGATCACCGCCAATCCGAAGACCGCCACCAACGAGATCAACACCCGCAAGCCGCCGTCGGTGAACTGTCGAGCCAGCATCGGGCCGAGCTGGAGCCCGATCAGGGCCCCGACGAAGAACCCGGAGAACGACATCACCCCGATGACGAAGCCCTGGCGGTATCCGCTGATCGCGAACACGAGCATGAGCAGCAGCAGTACGACATCCACGACGGACACCCGTCAAGGGTACGGGCACCCCGCACCCCCCGATCACCGGCGCGTACGCAGGTGGTCAGCGCAGCGGATTCGGGACCTCGTCGACCGGGTCGGTACCGGCCGAGGGGGCCGGGTCGGCTCCGGTGGGGGGCAGGTCGACCACCCGGTGCCGGGGCCACGGCCGGACCCAACCCCCCATCTCCAGGAGGGTGGCGAGGACCCCGGCGGTGAAGCCCCAGACCAGCATGCCCCGGACGCTGAAGGCCGGCCCCGTCCAGCCGCTGGGGTGGCGTACCCGCAGGCGGTTGGCCGGGTCGACAAGCTCGGCCACCGGCAACCGGGCCACGTGGGCCACCTCGACCGGCTGCCGGGGGTGCACCCGGTGCGGCGTGTGCCACCACCCGAGGATCGGGGTGACCACGAAGTCACTCACCGGGATCCAGAGCCGGGGCAGCTCGGCCAGGACCGTCACGCTCGCGGGGTCGAGGTCGACCTCCTCGTTCGCCTCCCGCAGGGCGGTCGCGGCGGCGTCGGCGTCCTCCGGGTCGGCCGCGCCACCGGGGAAGGCAGGCTGGCCGGCATGGTTGCGCAGGTTCGCGGCGCGCTGGAGGATCAGCACGTCCGGGCCCGTCTCCGGGTCCTCACCGAGCAGCACCAGCACGGCGCTGGCCCGCCCCCCGGTGGCCGGGGTGGGCAGCGGGGTGAAGTCCTCCACCCGGGCCGTGCCGAGCCGTACCAGCAACGGGTCCATCCACTGCGGCGACTGTCGGGTCACGCCGTCACCGTCACGCCCAGGTGGGTACGGACCAGTTCGGCGAGGCGGGCGTCGTCGAGCGCCCCGGACACGTCGGTGTGCCGGATGCGCCCGTCGGCGTCGACGAAGAGGGTCATCGGGATCACGTTGCGCCCGACCGCCTGCTGCACGCTGTCTCCCTGGTCGTAGAGCATCGGGAACCGTACGCCGAAGTCCTCGCCGATCGACTGCGCGCCGTCGCGGCGGTCCCGGCTGTTCACCCCGATCACCTGGAACCGGCCGTCGGCCTGCTCGCTGAGGCGTTGGAAGGCGGGCAGCTCCTCCCGGCAGGGCGGGCACCAGGAGGCCCACACGTTGATCACGACCGGGCCGCGTACCTGGTCGAGGGAGACGTTCTCCGCGCCGGTGAAGCAGGGCAGGGCGACCTTCGGCAGCTGCTGCCCGCCCGTGGCGGACCCGGCGGGCCGGGTGGGTGTCGCCGACGGCGGGGCGGTGGTGAGGTCGGTGCAGTCGGCGAACGGCGAGGGCCGGGTGTTCTGCGGCGGGTCGGCTGCGCTGGTGGCGGCCGGTTCGGTGTCGGCGGTGCAGGCCGTCACGAGCAGCAGCACCGGCAGGATCAGCGCACCGAGCCACCGGCCCGGTGAACGGGAGAACGTGCTGGTCACGGTACCTCCGCTCGGACTGCGACGGCGGGGACGAGGTCGGGGTCGACCCCGGCGGCCACAGCGAGGTCCCGGGCGCGGGGCCCCTTGAGCAGCTTGGCCGACCCCTCCGGGTCGGTCGGCCCGGTGCCGTACGACGGGCAGAGCTTGACCAGGGTGCACGCCCCGCAGGCAGGTTTACGGGCGTGGCAGACCCGACGGCCGTGGAAGATGATCCGGTGCGACAGCATCGTCCAGTCACGTCTGTCGTACAGCGCCCCGACTGCGTGCTCGATCTTGACCGGGTCGGTCTCGGTGGTCAGCCCCCACCGCCCGACCAGCCGTTGGAAGTGGGTGTCGACGGTGATGCCGGGGACGTCGAAGGCGTTGCCGAGGATGACGTTCGCCGTCTTGCGACCTATCCCGGGGAGGGTGACCAGGTCGGCGAGGCGACCGGGGACCTCGCCGTCGTACTCCTCGACGAGCCGGCGGCCGAGGTTGATCAGCGAGCTGGTCTTGTTCCGGTAGAAGCCTGTCGGCCGGATCAGCTCCTCCATCTCGGTCCGGTCGGCGCCCGCGTAGTCGGCGGCGGTCGGGTAGCGGGCGAAGAGCTTCGGGGTGACCTCGTTGACCTTCTTGTCGGTGCACTGCGCGGAGAGGATCGTCGCCACCGCCAGTTCCAGCGGACCGGTGTGGTCGAGTTCGCAGTGTGCGTCGGGGTGGGTCTCGGTCAGCACCCGCCCGATCCGCCGGGCCCGACGCTTGCAGCCGAGGTCGGTCTCGTTGGCGCGTCTGGTCACGCCGGCCAGCCTACGTCGGAACGGGAGCGGACCGGCGCGCCCCACGTCGGCGTCGCAGGGGCGGCCGTCAGTCGCCCGGGGCGGAGATCTTCCCGGAGTCGTCGAACCTCGCCCCGGTCTTCGGGAAGTCGGTGCGGGTCAGTTCCCGGACCAGGCCCAGGCCCCGGTCGTCGCGGTCGATCGTCGGCTTGCCGGTCCCGTTCATGTACGTCGAGACCAGCTCGCCGTCGACGAAGGTCCCGTCCGGCGTGAGCGACACCTTGAGCACCCCGCCCCACCCGAGTCGACCGGCGTTGCTCAGGGTGTTGCCCCCACCGGCGAAGTTGCCGAGGCTGTACGCGATCAGTCGGCCCTGGTGGAACTCGATCGCCCGCAGGACGTGTGGCCCGTGCCCGACGACGAGGTCCGCCCCGGCCTCGATCATGGCCCGGGAGAACTTCATCGGGTCGCCCCGGTTCTCGCCGAGGAACATCTCGGTGCCGGGTCTCACCCGGGTCGTCTCGGCGCCCTCGGCCCCCATGTGCACCTGCACCACCACCAGGTCGGCCTGCTTGGCGGCCTTCTTGACGACCCGCTCCGCCGCGTCGATGTCGACGAGGCTGTTGGACCAGGAGTACGACGAGAAGCCGGCGACGGCGACCTGCACCCCCTTCACCTCGACCACAGTGATCTGGTCGGGGGCCCCGGTGTGGGCGAGGTCGTGCTCCTCCAGCGCCTTCTGGGTGTTGGTGTAGCCCGTCGGGCCGAAGTCGTGGCCGTGGTTGTTGGCCTGGTTGAGCAGGTGGAAACCGGCGTCGGCGAGGTGCGCGGCGTACTCCGGCGGGGTCCGGAACTGGAAGCAGCGGGTCGACTCCGGCCCGCACTTGCCGGTGCCGGTGTCGACGGTGAGCGGTGCCTCCAGGTTGCCCATCACCAGGTCGGCCCGGAGGGCCTTCCTGACCGAGTCGAAGAACCCCCGGCCGTCGTCGGGGGGCAGCCGGTCCGGGGCGTTGCCCATGATGATGTCGCCGGTCGCCGAGAGTGTGATCACCTGTTCGGCCGGGTCCGGCTTCGCGCTCGCTGGGGATCCGCCGCCGGGTGCGGACTGCCACACCGGCCCGGGAGCGGACTCGGCGCACCCGGCGGCGAGCAGCCCGACCAGCGTCGCGCCGAGCAGAACCGGGAGGCGGCGACGCAGGCGGGGAAAGGGGTTCGGAGCGCGCATCGCCGCGAACCCTACCGCTCGGTTCTCCCGCCGACGACGCCCGTTCGGAGGGCCTGCCGCGCCCCTTTTCCGCTCGACCAGGGCGGACGATCGGCGACTCCACCCGACCGAACGGCGGCGTGAACAGCCCGGGCCAACGGGGCACCCCAGCGTGAGCGGGGTCCGCCGTACTCGGCGCTCGGCCCGTCGACCGGACAGAGGACCGTGACGGCGTCGGTGGGGGTGCCGGTGCCCGGCCGTCCCAGTTCGATGATCGCCTGCGCCTTCGCCTCGGTCGCGGTGGCCACCGAGTTGACCAGTGCGGCGTCGGTGAGCCGGACGGGGACGTACGCCACGATGTTGACGGTGCCGACCGGCGGCCGGACCGCGTCGACGGTGCCCCCTGGTGTCGAACCCGCGCCGACGGGTGCCGGGACCGCGTCGACGGCAGCCGAGGGGTCACCGGTGTCGAGGACGCCGGTCGTCGGGGCGGCAGCCCAGAGGGGCAGGCCGAGCCCGACGGTCGCCCAGACCTGCACTCCGCAGTCCGTCCGGGTCACCACGTCGGCGACGTCCACCCCGGTCAGCAGCCCCACCCCGGGTCCGTCCAGGTCGAGCGAGTCGGCGAGCGCGGCCAGGTGCGCGGCCGGGTCGTCCCGGTGGTACGACATCGGGACCGTGGCGTTGAGCACCCATCCGCGTACGCCGAGCCCGCCGCCGAGCGGCCCCGAGCTGACGGTGCGTAACTGCCGTCCCGCCCGCCACACGAGCAACGGCAGTTCCCGGCCGTCCTCGACTCGGGTGGTCAGTACGGGCTCGTTCAGCACGCCGGTGACCCTACTGACCGCGTGGGAGGGGGTGGACGTGGGAGCGCTCGCAGGTGGCGCGACCGGCGATCGTAGTCGTTCATCCGGTCGGGCAGGTTACGTCCAACGATCAAGTTTCCAGGGGTGCACCTCTGATTACTGCTCACATGCGCCTAGACTTGGCGGCGCGCGAGGGATCAGCGGACGGCGAACCCGGGCCGACGGACGGCACGCGTAGGCGGAGGTGCGCGATGGACGAGGTACTGGCCCGCAGCGGAATCTTCCAGGGCGTCGACCCGGAAGCTGCCGAGGCGCTCGCCAAGGAGATGGAGACGATCGAGGTCCGCAAGGGCGAGGTCGTGTTCAACGAGGGCGAGCCCGGCGACAGTCTGTACATCCTCCTGTCCGGAAAGATCAAGGTGGGGCGTCGGGCAGCCGACGGCCGACAGAACCTGATCGCCGTGATGGGCCCGTCGGACATGGTCGGGGAGTTGTCGTTGTTCGACCCCGGTCCGCGTACGGCCACCGCGACCGCCGTGACCGACACCCGGCTGGTCCGGTTGCGCAAGCAGGCGCTGCGGCCGTGGCTGAACAACCGGCCGGAGATCGCCGAGCAGCTGCTGCGGGTGCTGGCCCGACGTCTGCGCCGGACCAACGACTCCCTGGCCGACCTGATCTTCACCGACGTGCCCGGCCGGGTCGCGAAGAACCTCCTCCAGATGGCGGGCCGGTTCGGCACCCGCGACGGCGGGGTGCTGCGGGTCACCCACGACCTGACCCAGGAGGAGATCGCCCAGCTGGTGGGTGCCTCGCGGGAGACCGTCAACAAGGCACTGGCCGACTTCGCCTCGCGCGGTTGGCTGCGGCTGGACGGCAAGAGCATCATCATCCTGGACCCGGAGCGCCTGGCCCGCCGCGCGCGGGTCTGACCTCCCGATCCCGTACCCGTCGTCAGCCGACGGCTCACCGCCGTTCCGGTCTTCGACGTCTCTTCCCGTCCGCGCGGCGCGGTGGTTCCCGTGGCCGCGCGGACGGGAGGCGTACATCGCCGAGCCCTGATGTCCGTACCACCGAAAAAGTCAGTCTTGACTGTTTGTTTGTGGCGCGGCAGGCTGTCTCCGTGCCCGCCCCCAGCCGTCTCCCCCAGCAGGAGCGCAGCCGTGCCACCCGCGCCCGGCTGTTGGAGGCGACCGTCGAGTGCCTTGTCGAGCACGGCTGGTCCGGCACCACCACCACGGTGGTGGCGACCCGGGCCGGGGTCTCCCGGGGTGCCCAGCTGCACCACTACCCCACCAAGGCGGCCCTGGTCACCGCCGCCGTCGGGCACCTGACCGAGCGTCGGGCAGCTGAGCTGCGGGCCGAGGCGCAGGCGTTGCCGGTCGGCGAACAGCGCCTCGACCGGGTCGTCGACCTGCTCGCCGCCGCCTTCACCGGTCCGCTCTTCGTCGCCGCCCTGGAACTCTGGGTCGCCGCCCGCACCGACGCCGAGCTACGCGCCGCCCTGGTGCCGGTGGAGGCCCGGGTCGGCCGGGAGATGCACCGGCTCACAGTGGAGCTGCTTGAGGTGGACGAGCATCGCCCCGGCGTACGGGAGGCCGTCCAGACCACCCTCGACCTGCTCCGTGGCCTCGGGGTGGCAAACCTGCTCACCGACGACTCGACACGTCGTTCGGCCCTGCTCACCGCCTGGAAACGCCAGCTCGCCACAGTGCTCACCGCCTAGCTCCGCCGGACCGAAAGGCGCGCCATGGTCGACCGCACCGCACCGCACGCCACCGCGCCGCTACGGATCGGCAACGCCTCCGGGTTCTACGGCGACAGGTACGCCGCCTGGCAGGAGATGCTCGACGGCGGCGAACTGGACGTGCTGACCGGCGACTACCTGGCCGAACTGACGATGCTGGTCCTCGGCCGGGACCGGGAACGCGACCCCGCGCTCGGCTACGCCAGGACGTTCCTGCGTCAGATGGAGGGGTGCCTCGGTGCCGCCCAGGACCGGGGGGTGCGGATCGTCACCAACGCCGGTGGGGTCAACCCCGCCGGGCTGGCCTCGGCGATCGGCTCGCTCGCCGACCGGCTCGGCCTGCGCCTGCGGATCGGGTACGTCGAGGGTGACGCCGTGGACCGGCCGGACGCCCTCACCGCTAACGCGTACCTCGGGGCGTTCGGGATCGCTGCCTGCCTCGACGCCGGTGCCGACGTGGTGGTCACCGGGCGGGTCACCGACGCCTCCCTGGCGGTGGGTCCGGCGATCGCCCACTTCGGCTGGGGACGCCACGACTGGGACGCCCTGGCCGGGGCGACGGTGGCCGGTCACCTGATCGAGTGCGGCGCACAGGTCACCGGAGGCAACTTCAGCTTCTTCACCGAGCTGCCCGACGGGGGCCGTCGGCCGGGCTTCCCGATCGCCGAACTCCACGGCGACGGGACCTCGGTGATCACCAAGCATCCCGGGACCGGGGGCGCCGTCACGGTGGAGACGGTCACCGCCCAACTGTTGTACGAGATCGACGGGCCCGCGTACCTGGGGCCGGACGTGGTGACCCGGCTGGACACGGTCCTGGTCGCCCCGGACGGGCCGGACCGGGTACGGGTCACCGGAGCCCGGGGCGGCCCACCGCCGGACACCCTCAAGGTGGCAGTGAACAGGCTCGGCGGGTTCCGCAACTCGATGACCTTCGTGCTCTGCGGGTCGGCCGTACCGGAGAAGGCGGCCCTGGTCCGGGAGCAGATCGAGGCGGCGGTCGGCCCGGAGGGGCTGGAGTTCGTCCTGGCCCGTACCGACCGTCCGGACGCGACGGAGACCGAGACGGCGAGCGCCCTCCTGCACGTACACCTGCGTGACGGTGACCGGACCCGGACCGGGCGGGCGTTCTCGGCGGCGGCGGTGGAGCTGGCCCTGGCCTCCTACCCCGGCTGCACGCTCACCACCCTGCCGGGGGACGCCACCCCCTTCGGGGTGTTCACCGCCGAGGCGGTGCCGCAGGACGAGGTGCCCCACGTCGCGGTGCTCCCCTCCGGTGAACGGGTGACGGTCGCGCCCCCGGAGACCCGGGGCTGGCAGCCGGAGGCCGCTCCCCCACCGAGCCCGTCCGTCGACGCCTCCCGCACCCCGTCGGGGCGACGGGGGCCGCTGGGTGAGGTGGTGGGGGCCCGGTCGGGGGACAAGGGCTCCGACGCCACCCTCGGTGTCTGGGCGCGGACCGACGCGACCTGGGACTGGCTGCGTGGGTGGCTCACCGTCCCCCGGCTCGCGGAGCTGCTCCCGGAGGTCGACCCGTCGACGGTGCAGCGACACGAGCTACCGAACCTGCGCGCTGTCGGCTTCGTCCTCCGAGGGCTCCTCGCCCCGGGGGTGGCCGCCTCCACCCGGTTCGATCCGCAGGCCAAGGCGCTCGGCGAGCTGCTCCGCTCCCGGGTCGTGAAGCTGCCGGGCGGATCGGAGGGCGGCCGGTGACGACGCTGGGGAGCAGGATCGACCCGGACGCCCCGGAGCACCTGGCGAACCGGGCGGCGCTGCTGGACCGGCTCGCCGAGTTGACCGACGCCCTGGACCAGGCCCGGGCCGGTGGTGGGGAACGGTACGTGGCCCGCCACCACGGGCGGGGCCGGCTGCTCGCCCGGGAACGCGTCGAGCTGCTCCTCGACCAGGACAGCCCGTTCCTGGAACTCTCCCCGGTGGCCGGGTACGGCACCGACTTCCCGGTGGGGGCCGGCGTGGTGACCGGCATCGGGGTGGTCGAGGGCGTCGAGTGTCTGGTGGTGGCCAACGACCCGACGGTACGCGGCGGCGCGGTCAACCCGTGTTCGCTGGCGAAGACCCGGCGGGCCGGGGAGATCGCCCTGGCCAACCGGCTGCCCCTGGTCAACCTGGTCGAGTCCGCCGGGGCCGACCTCCCCAGTCAGGCGGAGATCTTCATTCCCGGCGGGCGGGTGTTCCGCGATCTCACCCGGCTCAGTGCGGCCCGGATCCCGACTGTGAGCGTGGTCTTCGGCAACGCCACCGCCGGTGGGGCGTACCTGCCGGGCATGTCGGACCAGACGATCATGATCAGGGACCGGTCCCAGGTGTACCTGGCCGGTCCGCCCCTGGTCAGGATGGCCACCGGGGAGGTCACCGACGACGAGTCGCTGGGTGGGGCCCGGATGCACGCCACCACCTCGGGGCTCGCCGACTTCCTCGCCGAGGACGAGCCGGACGCGATCCGACTGGCCCGACGGTGCGTACGCCGGTTCAACAGGCGCAAGCCGGGTCCCGCACCGGTCACCTCGACACCTCGACCACCCCGCCACGACCCCGAGGAGCTGCTCGGCATCGTCAGCGCCGACCTGAAGGTGCCCTTCGACCCACGTGAGGTGCTGGCCCGGATCCTCGACGGCAGCGAGTTCGACGAGTTCAAACCGGCGTACGGCGACGCGCTTGTCACCGGTTGGGGTGAGGTGCACGGCTACCCGGTCGGCGTACTGGCCAACGCCCGGGGTGTGCTGTTCAGCGCGGAGGCCCAGAAGGCCGCCCACTTCATCCAGCTCGCCAACGCCACCGACACCCCACTGGTCTTCCTTCAGAACACCACCGGCTACATGGTCGGCACCGAGTACGAGCAGCGGGGCATCATCAAACACGGTGCCCTGATGATCAATGCCGTGTCGAACTCGACGGTGCCGCACCTGACAGTCAACCTCGGCGCCTCGTACGGGGCCGGGAACTACGGGATGTGCGGTCGGGCGTTCGAGCCCCGGTTCCTGTTCACCTGGCCGAACGCCAGGTCGGCAGTGATGGGCGGGGCGCAGCTGGCCGGGGTCCTGTCCATCGTGGCCCGGCAGGCCGCCGCCGCGAAGGGCCGGGCCTACGACGAGGAGGCCGACGCCGCCGTCCGGGCGACAGTCGAACGGCAGATCGACTCGGAGTCCGGGGCGCTCTTCCTCTCCGGCCGGCTCTACGACGACGGGGTGATCGACCCCCGGGACACCCGTACCGTCCTCGGGCTCTGCCTCTCCGCAGTGCACAACGCCCCGGTGGCGGGCACCGACAGGTTCGGGGTGTTCCGGCTGTGAGGGCGAGGACCACTGCGACCGGAGGGCGGGGTCAGTCGTGATCGACACACTGTTGGTGGCGAACCGGGGGGAGATCGCCCGCCGGGTCCTGGCCACCTGTCGGGTCCTCGGGATCACCGGGGTCGCCGTGCACTCCGACGCCGACGCCGACGCCCCCTTCGTCGCCGAGGCCGACCTGGCGGTACGGCTCCCGGGGAACACCCCCGCCGAGACGTACCTGCGGATCGACCTGGTCCTCGACGCGGCCCGCCGCTGCGGCGCGGACGCCGTGCACCCGGGGTACGGGTTCCTCGCCGAGCAGGCCGGGTTCGCGGCGGCGGTCGTCGACGCCGGGCTGACCTGGGTCGGTCCACCGGCCGAGGTGATCGCCGCGATGGGCGACAAGGTGACGGCCAAGACCCTGATGGCCGAGGCCGGGGTGCCGATCCTGCCCACCTGGACCCGGCCGGACCAGGTCACCGACTTCCCGGTCCTGGTGAAGGCGGCGGCCGGTGGGGGCGGGCGGGGGATGCGGATCGTCCGGGACCGCGCCGGGCTGGCCGACGCGATCGACTCGGCCCGGCGGGAGGCGGCCGGCGCGTTCGGCGACGACACGGTCTTCCTGGAGCGGTACGTCGAGTCCGGCCGCCACGTCGAGGTGCAGGTCGTCGGTGACCGGCACGGCACCGTGGTCGTCCTCGGCGACCGGGACTGCTCGATCCAACGCCGCCACCAGAAGATCGTCGAGGAGGCACCGGCAGCCCTGCCCGACGGCACCCGGGCAGGGCTGCACCGGGCGGCGACAGCCGCCGCCCTGGCCGTCGGGTACGTCGGTGCGGGGACAGTGGAGTTCCTCCTCGCCCCGGACGGGGAGTTCTTCTTCCTGGAGACGAACACCCGTCTCCAGGTGGAGCACCCGGTCACCGAGGCGGTCACCGGGCTGGACCTGGTCCGGTTGCAGCTGCTCGTCGCCGAGGGCGGGCGGCTGCCGGTGACGACCACCCCGCCGCCGCAGGGGCACGCCGTCGAGGTGCGGCTCTGCGCCGAGGACCCGGGGCAGGGGTTCCGGCCCGCCGTCGGCACCCTGCACCGGTTCTCCGTACCCGGTGTGGTGGGTGAGTTCGCGCCGACCCGGGGGCTCCGGTTGGACTCCGGGGTGGTGGCGGGCGACACGGTCGGGGTGCACTACGACTCGATGCTGGCCAAGCTGGTCGCCTGGGCCCCCACCCGGGCCGAGGCGGTACGCACCCTGGCCGGGGTGCTGGCCCGCGCCGAGGTGCACGGCGTGACCACCAACCGGGACCTGCTGGTCCGGGTCCTGCGGAGTCCCGCCTTCGGTGCCTCGGACGTCGACACCGGTTTCCTGGACCGGCACCCGGAGGTCACCACCCCGCTGGTCCCGCCCGACGAGGTTCCGGTGGCCGCCCTGGCCGCCGCGCTCGCCGGTGCCGCAGCCCGTCGGGCGAACGCCCCGGTGCTCGCTGGGCTGCCCTCCGGGTGGCGCAACGTTCCGGCGTTCCCACAGGCGACAGGCTTCTCCCACGCCGGCCGACAGGTCGAGGTCCGGTACCGGCTGGACCGCGTGGGCGCGCTCGCCGAGTGGAGCACCGACCCACCCGACGATCGGCAGGTGACGCTCGTCGACGCCACCGCCGACCGGGTGGTCCTCGACGTCGACGGGGTCCGGCGGACGGTACGCGTACACCGGGTGGGGTCGTCGGTCTTCGTGGACGGCCCGGACGGGGCTGTGGACCTGGTCGAGCTGCCGCGCCTGCCCGAGCCCACCCGCCCACCGGTGACCGGATCCCTCTTCGCGCCGCTGCCCGGCACCGTCACCCGGGTACACGCCCGGATCGGGCAGCGGGTCGACGTCGGTGACCCCCTGCTGACGGTGGAGGCGATGAAGTTGGAACACCAGGTGCTGGCCCCGACCGCCGGGGTGGTCACCGGCCTGCCCGTCGAGACCGGGGGCCTGGTCGAGACGGGCGCGGTCCTGGCCGTCGTCACCCCCGACGAGGCAACCACCGCCAGAGCAGGCACCGACGGAACAGGCACCGACGGAGCAGGCACCGACGGGTCGGTGTCCGGCGGGGAGGGCCGGTGAACCTCGACCTCACCGACGAGCAGGCGCAGCTGCGTGACGCCGTCCGGGCGTTGGGGCGGCGCTACGGGCACGGCTACTTCGTGGCCAAGGCCAAGGCCGGGGAGCACACCACCGAGCTGTGGGCCGACGCCGGTCGGCTGGGGTACCTCGGGGTCAACCTGCCCACCGAGTACGGCGGTGGCGGTGGCGGCATCACCGAACTGGCTGTGGTCTGCGAGGAGTTGGCGGCCGCCGGATGCCCGTTGCTGCTCCTGGTGGTCTCCCCGGCCATCGCCGGTACGGTGATCGCCCGGCACGGCACCGAGGAGCAGCGCCGCCGTTTCCTGCCGGGGCTGGCCGACGGTTCGTCGAAGGTGGCCTTCGCGATCACCGAACCGGACGCGGGGTCGAACTTCCACCGCCTCGGCACCGTGGCCCGACCCGACGGGAACGACTGGCTGATCACCGGCGACAAGTGCTACATCTCCGGAGTCGACGAGGCCGGACACGTCCTGGTCGTCGCCCGGGTCCCGCAGGAGTCACCGGCCGCAGACGACCGCCCGGTCGAACACGACCGCCCGGTGGGCAACGGCCGGGACGGCCGTCCGGTCGGGGACGGTCGGCCCGGCGAGCCCCGGTTGAGGCCGGCGTTGTTCGTCGTGCCGACCGACGCCCCCGGGCTCACCCGGACCCGGCTGGAGATGGAGATCGTCTCGCCGGAGAACCAGTTCCTGCTCCACCTCGACGAGGTACGGGTGCCGGGCGACGCGCTGGTCGGCGGATCGGTCGACACCGGCCTCCCGGCGCTGTTCGCCGGGCTGAACCCGGAGCGGATCACGGTGGCCGCGATGAGTGTCGGCACGGGGCGGTACGCCATCGAGCGGGCCTCCGCCTACGCCGCCACCCGTACGGTCTGGCAGGGCCGCCCCATCGGCACCCACCAGGGGTCTCCCATCCTCTCGCCCACGCGACGGTGCAGGTGGAGCTGGCCCGGCTGATGGTCTACCAGGCGGCCACCCGGTACGACGCCGGACGGGACGTCGAGGCGGGGGTCGCCGCCAACATGGCCAAGTACGCCGCCGGTGAGGCCGCCGCACTGGCTGTGGACACCGCAGTGCAGACCCTCGGCGGGGCCGGTCTGACCACCGAGTACGGCGTGGCCACCCTGCTCGGCGCGGTACGTGCCGGTCGGATCGCCCCGGTCAGCCGGGAGATGATCCTCAACTTCGTGGCCCAGCACGTCCTCGGCCAGGCGAAGTCGTACTGACCCCGCGACGGCGGGTGACGGAGCGAGCCCCCGGCGTCGACGGGGTCGTGGAGGCGGTTGACATCGAGGCCAGCACGTACATGCTTGTCGGGTGAGGACATTGCGCCCGAGGCAGGCCCGGGTGGTGGCGGTGGTCGCGTCGCTGACGGCGGTCGCCCTCCTGCTGGCGGTGGTGTTGTGGCGACACGAGGGGACCGTCGCCGTCGGCATGGCCCTGCTCTGTGTCCTCTGCACAGTGGTCGCCGGGGTGACGGCGAGCGCGAGCCGGTACGAACCGGACCCCCTGCCCCGGGGCGGCTCGCCGGAGCAGTTCGTCCCCGCGTCGGCGAACATCGACGCGGACACCCTCGACACCTTCGACAGCCGGGACGCGCTGCACGCCGTGGACGTCCGGCAGCGTCGAGCCGACCGGCTGAGCTGACCGGCGACGCCGACCGGCCCGGCAGCGTCGAGCCGACCGGCTGAGCTGACCGGCAACGCCGACCGGCAGCCGAGGGACTGAGCCGACCGGCAGTACCGACCGGCAGAGGGGCGGTCAGCGGTCGGTGAGGGTGGGCACCGCGAGCCCGTCGACCCCACGCCCGGCCAGGCAGCGGAACGTCCGGTCGTCTCCGGCCGGTGGCAGCACCTCAAGGCTCCACTCGTTGGGTGCCAGGCCACTTGTCAGCCGGAAGGTCTGCGGGCCGCACACCCGCTGCACCGCCGGGTCGTCACGCACCTGCGCGTGCCCGGCTCCGACGAGTTCGGCGGGCAGTTCCCCCTCGGCGTAGCTCTCCCAGGTGTGCCGACCCTCGCAGGAGACGCGGGCCGCCTCGACCTGTCCACCCCGGACCCGGACCGGGCCGAAGCACTCCAGTTCGGGGGCGCACCGGGCACCGGCGGGCAGCGTGACGGGGCCGCCGCTCGGGGCGGGCAGGCATCCCGGCAGGGGACCCGCCTGACCCATCGGGTCAGAGGTGCGGCTGACCACCGAGGTCGGTGCCGCCCAGTAGGGGGTTCCGCCGGCCACCCAGGCTCCGGCGGCGGCCGACCCGGCCAGGGCGAGGACCCCTGCCCCACCGAAGAAGAGCCGACGTCGCCACCGGTTCGGGGTGGGCACCGTGGGGTGGCCGTCCTCCTCGACCTCGCGACGCGGGGCGTCCTGCTCGGCGTCGTCGGTCGTGGCGTCGCCGGGCGGCCGGACCGTGCCGAGCGGAACGCCGGGGTGGAGCTGCCCGTTCAGCGGTACGCCGCCGGAGGTGCCGGGGGCGATCCCGAGGCCGGTGAGCATGGCGTGCAGCTCCACCGCCGAGGGGCGGTTCGCCGGGTCGTTGTCCATCCCGGTTCGCAGCACGTCGAGCAGTTCCGGCGGCACGTCGGGCAGGTCGGGGATGGGCTGGTGGAACATCTCCAGCACGGTGACCAGGCTGGGATTGCGGTCGGTGCCCCAGCGTGGCGGGCGACCGGACATCACCGCGTAGAGGGTGGCGCAGAGCGCGTAGACGTCGACAGCCGGCGAGGGCGGGCTGTGGTTGAACATCTCCGGTGGCGCGTACGCCGGGGTCAGCACCTCCAACGCGACCGAGGCGTCACGCATCTCGGCCACCACGGCGAGCCCGAAGTCGGCGAGGACCGCCGAGTTGAAGTGCGAGTAGAGGATGTTCGCCGGCTTGACGTCCCGGTGCAGGACACCTGCCGCGTGCGAGTGGGCGACAGCGTCGGCGATCTTGATCCCGAGGTCGCAGGCCTCGACCGGCCCCAGGGGGGAGGTCCGCATCCGCTCGGCGTACGAACCGTCGCAGAGCTCCATGATCAGATAGGGGTGCTGGTCGACGGTGACGCCGACGTCGAAGAGGTCCACCACGTGGGGGTGCGACGACATCCGACCGGCGGCTCGCGCCTCGCGCAGGAACCGGGCCTGGTCCCGCTCGCTGTCGAGCGTCCGGTTCTCGACCTTGACAGCCACCTCGCGCCCCACCGAGATCTGCACGGCCCGGTAGATGGTCGCGTAACCGCCTCGGGCAAAGACTTCCAAGTCGGTCAGACCAGGCACAATGGGTGGCGGGATGGCCCCTGGCGGTGTGTCGGTCACGGCTCGAAAATACCCAACTCGATTGGCGACTCAGTCAGCCGTGTCCGCGCGGGCGGCGGTGGCGGCCGTCGCAGAACCGCCTTTACCAGCCGAAACACTGGCACTCCCGGCGGCGCCCGACCCGGAACGGGCGGTGCTCCCGGCCTCGGTTGGACCGTTCGCCGTCGAACGCCGGGCGTCCAGCCAGAGGCCGACGGCGGTGGCCGCCGCACCGATGCCCTCCCAGAGGGCCACCCCGAAGAACCGGTCCGGGGCGATGCCGGCCACCACCGCGATGCTGAAGACGGCGAACGTCACCAGCCTGAAGACGACTGTGAACCGGTAGAAGGACCGCCACTCGGTGGCGGCGGCAAGCAGGTAGTAGACCCCCATGTTGAACGCTGCCATCGAGGAGGCCAGCAGGAAGGTGCCGGTGTAGTCCCCCGGGGCGCGCTCGGTGGGAATCTCGAAGCCGAGCATCTGCAACTGGGCCTGCGGCCAGAGCAGACCGACCGCCCCCATCACCAGTGCCAGGACGCCGAAGACCGCGATCGTCCAGCCCGCGATGGAACGCGGCAACCTCATGACACCCCTCTTCCGGTGCCGCCACCGACACCACTGTGGAGACCTGTACGCGACACGCTAGTCGCTCACCCCGACATCGCGCATCGGCAGAACCGGTGACACCCCGCAACCGCAGGTCGGCGCGGCGAGCGACGTCACACAGCGTCAGGTGACGGTACGCAGCCGGTTGTGCAGTGTGGTGGCGGCCAGCCGTTCACCCACCTGCTCGGTGGCGAAGGCCAGCCGTACCGCGTCCTCGGCACTCGTCAACGCCTCGGCCGGCAACCCGTTCGCGAGCAACGCCTCGGCCAGCACCCCGGCGGTGACCACCTGACTTCGGACGTCCTCTGCCGGGGTGTCCACAGCCCGCCGCGCCCAGTCCAACGCCTGCTCCCGCTGCCCGTGTGCGAGCAGCGCGGAGGCGTACCGGGCCAGGGTGTGCCGACGGGAGAACAGCAGCGACGGGCCCCCGGCCGCCGCCACCGTCGCCACCGGGGCCAGCAGCCCCACCGCCGTCGCCGGATCCCCGGCCGCCAGTCGGGCGGTGGCCAGCAGCACCCGAGGCCCCACCTGGGCCGGGGCCTGCGGATTGTGCGGTTCGACGGCGGTGAGGACGGTCCGGGCCGCCCGCTCGGCGGCCTCCCAGTCCCCCGTCTCCAACGCCACGAACCCGCGCAGCGTCCCCGCCATCCCGGTCAGCAGCGGATGCGAGGTCCGGTCGGCGTACCCCTGGGCGTCGGCGAGCAGGTCCGCGGCGTGCTCCGGCTCACCCAGCCCCCGCGCCACCACCCCCCGCACCACCAGGGCGAAGCCCTGCCCCCAGTCGTCGGAGACCTCGGCGAACTCCCGGTACGCCCGACGGGCACCCCGGTCGGCCTCGGCCAGGTCCCCCAGTTCGGCGGCGGCGAACGCCTCCACCGCCCGCAGCGTCCCCACCGCCCACGCCTCGCCGACCCGCTCCCCGAAGGGCAGGAACACCCGGGCCAACCGGCCCGCCTCCCGCAGTCGCCCGGCCAACAGCCTGGCGTACGCGGTGGTGCCGCGCAGCCACGCCCGCCCGTACGGGTCACGCAGCTCGGCGAAGAGCCGGGCGGCCCGCCCGAGCACCGCGTCGGTGCCGGCGAAGTCGCCCCGGGTGGTGGTCACCCAGGCCAGGTTCTGCAACGACCAGGCCTGCCCCCGGGGGTCCTGGGCGGCGAGGCTGACCTGGTACGCGGCGGCCAACCTGCTGCTCGCCTGCCCCAACCGCCCGGTGACGAAGTCGGTCATGCCCAGCCGTCGCATCGCCGAGGCCCGCAGGGTGGGCACCGCACCGGCCGTCGCCACCTGCTGGGCCTCCTCCCAGGCGGCCACCGCCCGGTCCTGCTCACCGAGGGTCTGGTGGGCCTGCCCGGCCAGCAGGAGGGCGCTGGCCCGGGTCGCGTCGTCACCGGTGTTTGCGGCGATCTTCTCCGCCGAGGCGAGCGCGTCGTGCACCCGTCCCACCTGCAACAACGCTCGGGCGTGCACCACCCGGTCGGCGGCGGGCACCCCGTCGCGGGCCAGTTCGGCGGCGCGGTCGGCGTACTCCACAGCCGTGGTGGGCTCCCCGGCGGCCAGGGACCGCCGGGCCGACCTGCCCAACGCCGCCACTCCCAGCCCCGCCACGGAGCGGGCCGGCGAGTCGGGACGCAGCCCCACCGCGTCGGCCAGGGCCACCGCCCGCTCGGCGTGACCGGCCACGAAGTCGTCCCGGGCCTGCTCGGTGAGGCCGAGGGCGGAGGGGCCGGACGCCGCCCAGCGCGCCAGTGCGGCGTGCCGCTCGGCCAACTCGGCCTTGCTCACCCCGGCGTACGCGGCCTCCCGCATCAGCGGGGTCGCGAAGGCGTACCCGGCACGGGTCCGGTGCAGCATCCGGCGTTGCAGCAACTCGTCGATCGCCCGGTCGAGTTCCACAGCCACCACCGCCGCCGGGCGGACGTCCCGACCGGCGCGCTGCTCACGCAGCGCCTCAAGGGTCCCGGGGGCGACCGTGTCACCGACCACCGCGGCGTCGCGCAGCAC
>NZ_JBEPEQ010000072.1:0-32814 GCF_040300925.1 Micromonospora sp. NPDC000207 | reverse complement strand
AATTGGCACTGGCTTATCAAGCACCCTGTTGAGTTCTCAAAGAACAACCACACACCAAACCCGAACCCCACACCGTGGAACCCGAACCCGGGGCATTTCGTCCCGCCGTGCCCCCCGCTCTCGCGGCGGGCACTTTTACTACGTTACCTCACCGTCTGGCCCTTGTCAAACCGTGTGTCCCGGTCTGTCGCGGTTCGTACGGGTCTTGCACCCGCGAAGGCGCGCAGCAGTGTCTCACTGCGTACCTGCTCGGGTTTGGCAGGCCGGCCGCTGCGGTCTCCCGCATGCTCGCCCGGCTCCCTGCCGGTGGACTACGTTACCCGGTCGGCTTCGCCGCTCCAAATCGGCCTCTTCGACCGCTTCAGGGGCACCGCCCGCCCGGCGTCTTCGGCTGTGAACCCGTCGACTCCGGTGTTGTCCGCCAGGCTTCCGGCCTCTGGGGTGTTCGCCCCGTTTCGTCCGTTCCGCGCTGGCAGAGAGAAAGTTACGCGTCCCGGGTTTGATCGTCAAATCGGGGGGTAGGGAATTCCGCGACACCGGCCCTGAGCTGGGAAAACTCCCACGGCCCGGAAGGCTCCTTCGGCGTCAGTGGTTCGCGGTCCTCCGAGGGGCGGCTCGCCAGGCGCGGACGCCCAACAGGCCGACGGTGGTGCCGATGGCCAGCGAGGCGCCGATCAACAGGGCGTGCACCCAGAGGAAGCCGGTGGCCGGCCAGTCTCCGACGGTGCCACTGGCCCACGCGCGGGGGTCGCGCCAGATGGCTACGGCGAACCGGGGCCAGATCGCCCAGGTCCAGACCCCGACTCCGACCAGGAACAACGCCCAGCCCCGTGACAGCACCATGGGAGTCGAGTATGCCAGCGGGGCCGCCCCGCGCCCGGTACGCCGTTTCCGTCCGGGCAGGCCGGGGCAGGAGGAAGGGGGAACCGTCCAGCCGCCCGGGAGGTCCCGATGCAGCAGAGCCCGAACTTCAACCCGTGGTCCTGGCGTGATCCGGCCGCACTCGCCGGCGGGTACGACCAGGCGAGCCCGTCGCGTGGGCCCTCCGAGAAGCCCGACGGGGCCACCGACGGCCTGGACGCCCCCGGTCCCGGCACCCCGCTCGACCTCAGCGGCTACCGGGTGGAGGCCACCGACGGCCGGGTCGGCTCCATCGACGACGCGACGAACGACGTCGACGCCAGCTACCTGGTCGTCGACACCGGTCCGTGGATCTTCGGTCGGAAGGTGCTCCTGCCGGCCGGGACGGTCTCCCGGGTCGATCACCTCGACCGGGTCGTCCACGTCGACCGGAGCCGGGAGCAGATCAAGGACTCGCCGGGCGTCGACCCGACGCAGCTGCGCGCGCAGGAGCACCGTGAGCAGGTGGGCACGTACTTCACGCAGACCTACGGGCAGGGTTGAGGACACCGGGCCGTCACCCGACCGGATCCGCTCCGAACCCGGCCGAGCCGCTGCACCTCCGCCCGCGCCACCGCTAGGTCGCCGCGCCACCACCGGGCCACCGCGCCACCGGAGAAGGCCGGGCCACCGCGCCACCACCGCGCCGTAGGAGAAGGCCGGGCCACCGGACCACCGCCGCGCAACCGGGACAAGGCCGCGCCGCCGCACCACCACCGGACCACCGCGCCAAGGCCGGTCCGCCGCTGCGCCGCCGCCGGGTCGCCAGAGCCGCCGCCGGTGCGGCCGGGTCGTGGTGGTGTGAGGGTCGTGGTGGTGTGAGGTCGTGGTGGTGTGAGGGTCGTGGTGGTGTGAGGCAGGATGACGGCCATGCTCCCCCCACCCCGTGCTCTCCTGTTGGACTTCGGTGGCGTGCTCGCGGACGCGCCGGCACGGAACACCGCCGAACCGGAGCTGGTCCGGCGGGTCGACGAGGTGACCCGGGGGGAGGTCGGCACCGAGCGGATCCGGAAGGACCTCGACGCGGGGATCCGGGCGTACGCGGCGTGGCGCGACGACGTGGGGAACACCGAGCGTTCCGTGGAGATGGGGCACGCGCAGGTGTTCCGTGACTTCGTCACCGCCGACTGGCCTTCGGCTGCCCGGGCGGCGGTCGAGGGGGAGGCGACCCCGCTGGCGTACGCCTGGACGTGGCGTTCTGGGTGGGCCGTGCGTCCGGGTGTCCCGGAGGCGTTGCGGGCGGCTGGGGCTGCGGGGTTGCCGATGGCAGTGGTCAGCAACACCCTCTGTGGGGCTGCGCACCGCGACTTCCTCGACCGGGCCGGGTTGACGCACCTGTTCGCCGCGCAGTTCTACAGCGACGAGGCCGGGCCTCGGAAGCCGAACCCGGAGCTGGCGTTGCTGGCCGCCCGGGAGATCGGGGTGCCGATCGGCGGGTGCTGGTTCGTCGGGGACAGCGTGCACCGGGACGTCCGCTGCGCCCGGCGGGCCGGGACCGCCGCCGTGGTGTTGATGCGGTCGGCGCGTACGGATCGGGAGTCTCCGTTGCCCGACGCGCTGCCGGATGCCCGGATCGAGGACGGCCACGGACTGGTCGACCTGCTGGGTGAGGCCCTGGGGGAGCGGAGCGACCGGTGACTCCGCCTCGGCGGAGGGTCCCCCTGCCTGGGGCGTTCGCGGTTGCGGTCGACTGGCAGAGTGGGCCGGCATGGAGGCGCTCGCGGTACAGGGGTTGAGCCGTAGCTTCGGCAGCCTGGTCGTCCTGGACGAGGTCAGTTTCACAGTCGGGGTGGGGCGGATCGCCGTCGTGACCGGCCCGAACGGCTCCGGCAAGACGACCCTCCTGCGGTGTGTCGTCGGGGCCGACCGGCCGGACGCCGGTGAGGTGCTGGTGGACGGGCGGCGGGCGTACGAGACGGATGCCTGGGTGCGGGCGTACGTCGCGGCTGCCCTCGACGACATCGACTTCTTTCCGGACCTCTCGGTGGTGGAGCATCTCGAACTCCTCGCCCACGCGCACGGGGGTTCGGCCGACCCGGTCCCCGAGGTCCTGACCGAGCTGGGGTTGGACCGGGCTCGGGACCAGTTGCCGGCCACCCTCTCCAGCGGGCAACGGCGTCGACTGGCGTTGGCGTCGTGCTTCGTACGGCCGCGCCGGCTGCTCGTCCTCGACGAGCCGGAACAGCGGCTTGACGTACGGGGGCGGGCGTGGCTGGCCGACCGGCTGCGTGCCGAGCGGGACGCGGGTACCGCGGTGCTGATTGCCTCGCACGACGCGGACCTGGTCGACGCGGTGACCGACGATCGGATCGAGCTGGGGGCGTGACCGGGTCAGACACGTCGGAACGGCAGGCCGTGGCGGCGGATGTCCCGACCGCGCGTCAACTGCGGTCGCGGTTGCGTCAGGCCCGCCGTCGGCACCGTACCCAGTCCGTCGGTGACCTGCTCACCGACGTGTACATGGTGGTCCTGTTCGGGGTCATGTACGGGGTGGCGTTCGTCAGCAACGCACGCGAGTACCTGGACTCACCGGCGGCTGCCGCCGCGGACGCCGGTGAGCGGTACTGGATCGTGGTGGCCGCCCTGGTGGCGGTGGCCGGGCTCGGTTGGCAGGGCCTGCGGTCGGTGGGTCCGCTGCTTGTCGTACCGGCGTTGCAGAGTTGGGCGGTGAGCAGTCCGGTGGACCGGGCGGCCTGGCTGCGTCCCCGGTTCGTGGTCCTGCTCGGCGGGGCGTTCGGTGCGGTGGGGCTGGTCGGGGCGGTTTCCGCGCTCGTCGACCGGGTTGGTGCCGGCGTCGACCTGGTGGTGGCGGTCTCGGGTGCCGGGGTGGTGGGGGTGGCGGCGACGGCGTTGGCTGTCGTCGCCCAGAGCAGTCGGGTGGGGCGGTGGTGGCCCCGGTTGCTGGGGGTCGGCCTGGCGGGTGCCGGTGCCGTCCTGACCGTCGGGGTGGTGGTCGCGCACTTCACCGGCGGTGGGCTGGTCCGGCCGTCCGGTTCGGTGGCGGTCGGGCTCCTGGCAGTCGGTCTGCCGCTGGCGGTGCTGACCACCGCCTTGGCGGCCCGTTCGTTGCCGCTCGTCGACAGGGCGGCGTTGACCACCGGGGCGCAGTTCGCCAACGCCGCCGCCACGGCTGCGGTGATGTTGGATCCGTCGTTGCTCGGCGGGCTGTTGGAGAGCCGTCGGTGGCGTGGGGTGGGCCGGGTGCGGAGTCGGCGTTTCCTCGCCGGTCGGCGTTGGTGGGTGTTGGTGCAGGCCGAGGTACGCCGGTTGCGGCGGCACCCGAGCGCGGTGCCGGCCTGGGTGGCGTTGATTCTGGTGCAGTACGCGGTGGCGGTGGCTGCTCCGGCTCTCGCCGGTTCGGCTCAGGTGATCGGGGCGTACCTGGCGACGGACCGGTTGACCGGGGGGCTGCGGTCGTTGAGCCGTTCTCCCGGACTGCGGCGGGCGCTGGGCGGTGACGACGCCCGCAACCAGTTGGCGCACGTCGTCGTGCCGGGGGTGGGGGCGGCGCTGTGGTGGCTGGCGACCCTGCCGGTCGGTGGGCCGTCGTTGGGGTGGGTGGCGGTGGTGATGGTCTCCGGTGTGGTGGTCGCCGCCTACCGGGCGGGGACCCGGCCGCCGTTGGACTACGACACGCCGGTGGCGCACACCCCGTTCGGGGTGATTCCGGTCGGGCTGATGACCCAGATGTTGCGGGGCTGGGACGTGGTGGCGGTGTTGGTGGTGGCCCGCCTCCTGCTGTCCTGACCGGATCGGATCCGCTGCTCACGTCGGGTGGAGGGAGGAGGATTCGCAGCTCCCTGGATCGGAATGCATGGATTGACAAAGTTTGGTATCCCAACTTAATCTGCGTTCCCCGATCGGGCGCCGGCCGCCTTCGCGGTGGCGCCTGCCGTTGTCCGTCCCCAACGGAACCAGGCGAGGAGCGTCATGACCGGAACACGAGGCACGACCCGTAGGACTCGATGGCGCCTCGGCCTGTTCGCCGGCGCCCTCAGCATGTTGATGGTGACCCTCGGCATGACGTTCGCGGTCAGCGCGCAGGCGGCCGCCGGATGCAAGGTGGCCTACTCTGCCAACCAGTGGCCGGGCGGCTTCACAGCGAACGTCGCGGTGACCAACCTCGGCGACCCGATCGACGGATGGCGTCTGACCTGGACGTTCCCCTCCGGACAGCAGGTCACCTCGGCGTGGAACGCCACGGTCACCGCCACCGGGTCCGCAGTCACCGCCACGAACGTCGGCTACAACGCCGCCCTCCCGACCAACGGCACCGCGTCGTTCGGCTTCAACGGCTCCTGGACCGGGACGAACACCGCCCCCACCACCTTCGCGCTCAACGGCGTCACCTGCACCGGTGGGGTCGGCCCGACCACTGCCCCACCCACCACCCCGCCGCCCACCACCCCGCCCCCGGTCGGGGACCCGATGGCCTACGTGGCGGCGATGCAGCCCGGCTGGAACCTCGGCAACACCTTCGACGCGGTCGGGGCCGACGAGACCGCCTGGGGCAACCCCCGGGTCACCGAGGCACAACTGGACGCCATCCGGGCGCAGGGGTTCAACAGCATCCGGATCCCGGTCACCTGGAGCAACCACCACGGGCCGGCGCCGGCGTACGCCATCGACGCGGCGTGGCTGAACCGGGTCAAGGAGGTCGTCGGCTGGGCCCTGGACGACGGGTTCTACGTGATGATCAACCTGCACCACGACTCGTGGCAGTGGATCAACACCATGCCGACCGACCGGACCAACGTCCTCAACCGGTACAACGCCCTCTGGACGCAGATCGCCGCCGCGTTCAAGGACGCCTCACCGAGGCTGCACCTCGAAAGCGTCAACGAACCCCAGTTCGCCAACAGCTCCGGTGACGCCCAGAACGCCCAGCTCCTGCACGAGCTGAACACCTCGTTCCACCGGATCGTCCGGGCCTCCGGGGGCAACAACGCCACCCGGATGCTGGTCCTGCCCACCGTGTACACCCAGACCGACCAGGCCCGCGCCGACGAACTGCTGGCCACCATCAACCAGCTCAACGACCGCAACCTGATCGCCACCGTGCACTTCTACGGATACTGGCCGTTCAGCGTGAACGTCGCCGGGGGCACCCGCTTCGACGCCACCACCCAGAAGGACCTGACCGACCAGTTCGACAGGGTGTACAACACCTTCGTCACCCGGAACATCCCGGTGATCGTCGGGGAGTACGGCCTGCTCGGCTTCGACAGGCACACCGGCACCATCCAGCAGGGCGAGAAGCTCAAGTTCTTCGAGTTCCTCGGGCACTACGCCAAGAGCCGGCGACTCACCACCCAGCTCTGGGACAACGGGCAGCACTTCGACCGGACCACCTTCCAGTGGCGGGACCCGGAGCTGTGGGCCCAGATCAAGTCGAGCTGGACCACCCGCTCCGGCACCGCCTCCTCCGACCAGGTGTACGTCCCGCGTACCGGCTCGGTCACCGCCAGGTCGCTGACCCTGAACCTCAACGGCACCACCTTCTCCGGGCTGCGTCAGGGCAACACCAACCTGGTGCAGGGCACCGACTACACGATCTCGGGCAGCCAGCTCACCCTCACGGCGAACGCGCTGACCAGGCTGGTCGGCAGCCGGGCGTACGGGGTGAACGCCACAGTGCACGCACGGTTCTCCACCGGCGTGCCGTGGCGGATCGACGTGATCTCGTACGACCCGCCGGTGCTGTCGAACGCGACAGGCAGCACCACCGCCTTCGCCGTCCCCACCCAGTTCCGGGGTGACCAGCTCGCCACCATGGAGGCGAAGTACGCCGACGGCAGCAACGCCGGACCGCACAACTGGACGTCGTTCAAGGAGTTCGACGTGGCCTTCTCCCCGGACTACACCGGCAACCGCACCACCCTGACCGAGGCCTTCTTCGCCGAGGTCAACGCCGGTTCCCGGGTGACCCTCACCTTCCACTTCTGGAGCGGCGCGACGGTCACCTACCACGTCACCAAGTCCGGCAGCACCGTCACCGGCACCACCGCCTGACCTTCGCGGCAGGCAGGGGGCCGGCCCCTCGTCGACGCCCACGGTGGAGAGGGTCTCCCTCTCACATCCCGGCGTCGGCGAGGGGCCGGCCCTTCCGTGGGGTGGGTGGAGGGCGGGTCTTCCGTGGGGTCGGTGGAGGCCCAGCCCCTTCCGTGGGGTCGGTGGGGAGGCGGCCGGACGGGGCGGGGAAGCGCGCGACGGTCAGGCGGGGCTCAGGGCCTCCTGGATCCGGGTGCTCGGCGGTGACTCGACCGCCGGGGGACGTCGGGTCACCGCATCCCAGGCGGCCTTGCCGCTGGCCAGGTAGTCCCGGACCCACTTCTCGGCGAGGAGGGTGGCCGGGCAGTCGTCGCAGCGGGCGGCCACCCCGTCGACGTCGACCCCGAGGTGCCGGCAGAGGGCGACCGCCCGGGACAGGTGGTACGCCTGCGTGACCACCAGGGCGCGCCGGACCCCGTACACGTCCCGGGCGCGGACGCAGGTGTCGTAGGTGTCCAGCCCGTCCGGGTCGGTGACGATCCGACGGGAGTCGACACCGAACCGGTCGGTCAGGTACGCCGTCATCGCCGCCGGTTCGTCACCGGAGACCCCACCGCCGTCCCCGGAGAGCAGGACGACCCTCGCCCGACCCGTCCTGACCAGCTCGGCAGCGGTCTGCAACCGGCCGGCGAGTCGAACCGACGGTCGCCCGTCGGGCAACACCTCGGTCCCCAGCACGATGACCACGTCGGCGGTCGGGGCGTCGGTCGCGGCGTACCGGTGGCCGGTGGCGGCGACGACGGTCCAGAGCCAGGGCGCGCTGGCCAGCAGGACCACGACGGCCACCGCGAGAGCCGACAGTCGACGCCACCGCCGCCGACGCGGTGACCGATCGTTCGCCACCGATCCCGGATCGACTTCACCAGCAGCCATGACATCGCCCCCCCGTCGACGGATCGGATGAGCGTAGCGGTGCGGTGGCGTCGGACGGGTGCCCGCCGGTTCCGGGCGGTGGGCGTTTGACGGTCCGGGCCGACGGGGAGAGCCACAGCAGGCCGACGGGAGCGACGAGGACGGGAGTGGCGACGTGCGGACGGTGGAGGTGGAGGTCGTACCGACCTCGTCGTTGGGGGACCGCAGCTACCTGGCCCACGACGGCGAGGTGGCTGTGGTGGTGGACCCGCAACGCGACGTCGACCGGGTGCTGACCCTGGCCGGACGGCTCGGGGTCCGGGTCGCGTACGTGGTCGAGACCCACCTGCACAACGACTACGTCTCCGGGGGGCTGGCCCTGGCCCGGACGACGGGGTCCCGGTATCTGGTGGCCGCCGCCGACGAGGTGGGCTTCGACCGGGTGCCGGTGACCGACGGTGACGAGGTCACGGTCTCCGACCGGATGCGGCTCCAGGTGGTGGCCACCCCCGGGCACACCTTCCACCACCTGTCGTACGTCCTGCACGGCCCGGACGGGCCGGTGGGGGTGTTCAGCGGCGGGTCGTTGTTGTTCGGCACCACCGGACGCACCGACCTGCTCGGTCACCGGCACACCCACGCCCTCGCCGCACACCAGCACCGGTCGGTACGCCGACTCGCCGACCTCCTGCCCGACGGGGCGCAGGTCTGGCCCACCCACGGGTTCGGCAGTTTCTGCGCTGCCGCCCAGTCCGACGCGCCGGAGTCGACGGTCGGGCGGGAACGGCAGGTCAACCCGGCGTTGCGGTTGGCGGCCGACGACTTCGTCGAGCAGACCCTCGCCGGGCTCGACGCGTACCCGGCGTACTACGCGCACCTGGGGGCGGTCAACGCCGCCGGGGCCGACCCGATCGACCTGACCCCGGCCCGGAGGGCGGACGCCGCCGAGTTGGCCGACCGGATCGCGGACGGCCAGTGGGTGGTGGACCTGCGGTCGCGTACGGCGTTCACCAGTCGGCACCTGACCGGGACGCTCAGCTTCGGGCTGGACGGGCCGATGGCCACCTGGCTGGGGTGGCTGGCCCCGTGGGAAGCCCCGCTGACCCTGCTCGGCGAGAGCGAGGAGCAGATCGCGCAGGCGCAGCGGGAACTGGCCCGCATCGGGGTGGACCGCCCCGCCGCCGCTGCCACCGGCGACCCCGGGGAGTGGGTCGACGGCGTCGAGGAGCGGCTCGTCGGGCTGCCCCGGGCCACCTTCGCCGACCTCGCCGCCGCCCGCGCCGGTGCCCCGCCGGCCGGTCTGCCCGGGGTGGACGTCCTGCTCGACGTCCGGCTGGGCAACGAGTGGCGCACCGATCACGTCGAGGGTGCGGTGCATCTCCCCCTGGCCGACCTGCCGGACCGCTCCGACGAGGTGCCTGCCGGGACGGTGTGGGTGCACTGCGGGTCCGGGTACCGGGCGGCCGTCGCCGCCAGCCTGCTCGCCCGCGCCGGTCGTACGGCGGTGCTCGTCGACGACGACTACGGCGTCGCCGCCGACGCCGGCCTCCCCGTGGTGCCGGGGGAGCCGGGGCCGTGAGCGGGAGTCGACAGGGGGATCCGCCGGCCGTGAGCGGAACTCGGTAGGGGAAGCCACGGGGGTCAGTCGGGGGTCTGTGGGCCGAGCAGTCTGATCTCCTCGATGTCGAGCACCGCCTGCACCTCCCGCTGCACCGCGTCGTCGATCTCGTTGCGGTCGCGCAGCCGGGTCACCTCGCGGCGTTTGTGGTCGAGCAGGTCGAGCTGGAGTCGGCGGACGAGTTCCCGGTCCCGGGCGCTGTCCCCCTCCTCGCTCCCGGCGGACTCGACGTCGTCGAGGTGCTGTTCGTAGTCGCCCCGTAGCCGGTCGACCGAGTCCTGGCTGACCCCGAGCCGGGCGGCCACCCCGGGCAGCGCGGCGAGTCCCGCCCGGGTGGCGGCCACCCGGGCCAGCCTGACCTCGTCGTCCCGGCCGGGGTCGCCGACCAGGCGCGCCCAGTTGACGACGGCCGGGAGGGTGGTGCCCTGCAACAGCATGGTCAGCACGATGACCAGGGCGGTGCAGAAGATGATCAGATCCCGTTCGGCTGCCGGTGACCCGGTGTCAGTGGTCACCGGCACCGCGAGCGCCGCCGCCAGGGAGACGGCGCCCCGGAAACCCGCCCACCCGGCCATCGTCCGGACCCGCCAGTCGACGCGTTCCTCCGGCCGACCCGGCCGTCTGTCGAACGCCTCGATCAGGCCGATCGACAGGTGCACCCAGAGCATCCGGGTGGCCACCACCACCCCGGTCACCACCAGGGCGATGACCAGGGCCTGCGCTGCCGAGATGCTGGTGATGCCGCGTACCGCCCGGGGGATCTGCATGCCGAGCAGGACGAAGAGCGAACCGTTGATCAGGAAGGTGGCCAGGTCCCAGAAGCCGAGGGCCAGCACCCGGGACGGTGCCCTGATGACGCGGGGCGCGGCGTACGACAGGAGCAGACCGGCGACGACCACGGCGAGGACCCCGCTGGCGTGCACCGTCTCGGCGAGCAGGAACGCCACGAACGGGGTCAGTACGCTCAGCGCTCCCTCCCGCAGCGGGTCGTCGAGGCGACGGCGGATCAGGACCACCACCCCTCCGGTGACCAGCCCGGCGGCGATCCCGCCGGTAGCCTTTCCGACGAACTGGCCGACGAGTTCGAGTGCGCCGGGTGAGGCGTGCCCGGAGATCACTCCGACGGTGACCGCGAACAGCACCAGCGCCGTACCGTCGTTGATCAGGCTCTCCGCGCGCAGGGTGGTGAGGATCCGGCGGGGCATCCGCTTGGCCAGCCCGGCGACCGCTGCCGCGTCGGTCGGTGCGAGCACCGCCCCGAGCACCCAGGCCGCCGCCGGTACGACACCGAGGGCCTGGGCGGTCAGCGACACCGCGAACATGGTCAGGACGACCAGGACGACGGCGAGCAGCACGATCACCAGGAGGTTCGCCCTGATCTCCCGCAGGCTGACGACCAGGCTCTCCCGGTAGAGGATGGCCGGGAGGAACAGCAGCAACACCACTTCGGGTTCGAGGACCACGTGGGACAGCGGCGGCAGGAGGGCGAGGAGGGCACCCAGCGTGATGAGCAGGACCGGCGGGGCGACGCTGTACCGGCCGCCGAGGGTGGTGCCGACGATCACCGTGGCGCCCAGCACCACGATCAGCACCAGAGCCTCCACGCCCCCGCCCCTCCGTTCGGTGCACCGGTCCCCCGAGACCATCGTGTTACGGGTACCGCCCGTGACATGGGGGAACAGGGGATCCGACAGGGGGTTTCGGGTCGTCCGGCGGCCCCAGGGGTGCCACAGTGGGCAGGCCGGTCCGGTATCCGGCCGCGGTGAACCGGCGAACCGGGGTATGCCGTACTAGACGGTGTCGGCCGCGTTCCGCGTAGCCGACCCACGTCGGGCTGCCGGAGCCCGACGGCGCACAGCGGGAGGAACGAGCATGGAGACAGCTGGACGGGGGCGGGACCTGCCCCGCCGCGCGTGGGGTCTGGCCCGGTCGATGGTGCTGTACCACGGCCAGCCGGGCAAGCACCGCCGGGCGGCCCGCCTCTACGGCGACTTCCTCGGCCCGGGTGACCTCGGTTTCGACGTGGGCGCGCACGTGGGTGGCCGGGTCCGCACCTGGCGCAAGCTCGGTGCCCGGGTGGTGGCGATCGAGCCGCAACCGGACTGCCTGCGGATGCTGCGGCTGTTCTTCGGCCGGGATCCGCAGGTGACCCTCGTCCCCGACGCGGTGGGGGCGCAGGCCGGTCAGGCGAGCCTGGCGCTGTCGACGGCCACCCCGACGGTCTCCACCCTGTCGCAGAACTGGATCGAGTCGGTGACCACCGACCAGAGTTTCGCCAGGGTCCGGTGGGACCAGACCCTCCAGGTCAAGGTCACCACCCTCGACGACCTGATCGCCCGGCACGGGGTGCCGGCCTTCTGCAAGATCGATGTCGAGGGGTTCGAGTCGGAGGTGCTCGCCGGACTCACCCATCCGGTTGCGGCGCTCTCCTTCGAGTACCTTCCGCCCGCCCACGACGCTGCGGTCGAGGTGCTCGGCCAGGTCGAGCGGTTGGGTGCCCCGGCGGGCGGTTACGAGTACAACTACTCGCCGATCGAGACCATGCGGTACGCCCAGGACAGCTGGATGAACGCCGGCGAACTGCTACGGCTGGTCGAACGGTTCCGTCCGCTGGGCCGCTCGGGTGACGTGTACGCCCGACTCGTCACCGGTCCGCGCCGCTGACCGGCCGTACCGCTGAGGGGCCGTGCCGCTGCTGACCCGCGTGCCGGGGCGCTGACGTTCGTCCGGGTCCTGCCACCGGTGCTCGGACGCCACGCCGGGTCACCTGCCCGGTCGTCCGGGGCCGGTGTGCCAACCTGACTGCCATGGTGGATGTCCTCCCGCCGCCGGTCGGACCGACGGCTGACCGGCCGTTGCCACCGGCCGAGTTCGCGGCGATCTACGCGCGGGTGCCCCGGTTGACTGTCGAGGTCGTCGTCACCACCCCGACCGGGGTGGTGCTCACCCGTCGGTCCATCGAGCCGTGCCGGGGTCGGTGGCACATCCCCGGCGGGACCGTGCACTTCGGCGAACTCCTGCCCGACGCGGTCCGCCGGGTCGCCCGCGCCGAACTCGGGGTCGAGGTGAGCGTCCTGGGGATGCTCGGCTACATCGAGTATCCGAGCCTGCACCGGGGCGGGTACCCGGGTTGGCCGGTCGGGATCGCCTTCGAGGCCGCCGTGGTGACGGGCCGGTTGGCCGCCGCCGAGCAGGCCGACGAGATCGGGACCTTCCGCCGGGTGCCGGACGGGACGATCCCCGAACAGGCCGCCTTTCTCGAACGTTGGTGGGGCGGTCCGTCGACCACCTGAGGCATCCGTGCCGCTCGATCGGCGGCCCGCCGGACACTCGGCTATCGTGCTGTGATGACGCAGACCGGTGAGGATTCCGCAGGCGCCGCCACGACGCTTCGCGTACCCGATTCGACTGACCGCGCCGGGTGGGAGTCGCAGTACCGCAGCGGTCGATGGGACTACCTCGCCGACGACGTGGAGGCGGTCCGCTACCAGCGGATCGCAGCCGAGATACGTGAGCGCGGGGCGACCAGCCTCCTCGACCTCGGCTCCGGCACCGGTCTGCTGTACGAGGCGGTGGGCGGGGCCGCGTACCCCGGCCGGTACCTGGGGGTCGACTGGTCCCTGACCGCCCTTCCGCGTCCCCCCTGGGGTGCCGGTCACCACTGGGTCTGCGCCGACGTCACCGCCCTGCCGGTGCGGGGCCGGTTCGACGTCGTCCTGCTCAACGAGGTCCTCTACTACCTCGACGACGCCCCCGCCGTCGTCGACGGCCTCTTTCCCCTGCTGACCGAGGGGGGCGCGCTGGTGGTCTCGCTGTGGCAGCCGGACGAGGGTCGCACCCCCCGGTGGCGGACGTTCGTCGACCGGCTCAACGCCGACCTCACGGCCCGTTCGCCAGTCCGTCAGGACCTCCTCGGCCAGGACGGCCGGGAATGGCGACTGTACGTCCTGGAGGCCGCCTCCGCACCCCGGACCACACCGAATCAGATCCAGTGAAGTGAATAGATAATCGCCGGGTCATACCACCGAACCGCCGACTGGAGCGATGAGGCGCACAGTTCGGAAACAGCTGTTCCAGATATTGTCGCCGACACCCGGATTCGCCTACTGTCGGGCCTCATCGCCCCCTCGGTAAGGAGTTCGTCTTGCGTCTCCGCCTCGCCATGGCGACCGTCGCCACCGCTCTCGTCGGTGCGTTCCTCGCCCCCTCGACCGCAGTCGCCGCCCCCACCGCACCGCAGCCGATCATCGGCGGTAGCCCCGTCGCGTCAGCCCCCTGGGCCGCCGCCGTCCTGTCCGGCGGGTCGTTCACCTGCTCCGGCTCGATCATCGCGCCGCGTTGGGTGCTCACCGCCGCACACTGCCTCGGCGGGTCGATGTCGGTCCGGGTCGGCAGCGTCAACCGCTCCTCCGGCGGCAGCACCGCCACTGTCAGCGCCACCTACAACCGGTACGACCTCGGCCTGCTCTACCTGAGCACCGCCATCTCCACGACGTACGTGACCCTGGCCAGCAGCAACCCGCCCACCGGGTCCACCAACACGATCTTCGGGTGGGGCCGGACCTGCACCAACTGCGCCGCGTCCCCCACGTTGAAGACCGCCACCGTGCAGGTGAGCTCCACCGGTGCCACCGACGCGTACGGCGGTCAGGCCATCCGCAGCACCGGGGTGGACGGGGTCGCCTGGCGGGGCGACTCGGGCGGGCCGCAGTTCTACAACGGACAGCAGGTCGGGGTCTGCTCGACAGGCAACGGGTCGACCTACCAGAACTACGCCTCCGTGGCGAACAGCCGAAGCTGGATCACCTCGGTCGCCGGCGTCTGAGGCGACGGTGCGGGGTGCCGGTCCGGCGCCCCGCACCACCCCGTCCGCAACCAGGGTCCAGGCGACGAAGTGACATGAATCAAGGCCCGTTGACGGCGGGCGACCCCCACCCGGCATAGTGTGATCATGGGAGAAGCCGCGTCCGGGGTCCAGGGCCGACGCCAGGACATCGGTCGCCTCGTCGACCTCATGCTCTGGGTGGCGACAATCATCGCGGCGCTGCTCGTGGGGGCGGCCCACTTCGCCGGAGCGCCCCCGGTCCTGCGGTTCCTGGGCACCCTGGGGGCGATCACCCTCGCCTCCGCCGTCCTCGGCCGGGCGTTGGACCAGCTCGGTGGCCGGATGCGACCCGCCACCATCGGCACCTTCCAGGCCGTCGTCGGCAACCTGCCCGAACTCATCATCTGCATCTTCGCCCTGCGGGCCGGACTTGTCACAGTCGTCCAGGCCGCGTTGATCGGGTCGGTGCTCAACCTGCTGCTGCTCGGCAACGGACTGGCGTACCTCACCGGTGGGCTGCGCAACGGGACGATGACCATCGACGGCCGGCACGCCAAGGTCACCCGGGTCCTCCTGGTGCTGCTGATGGCCACGCTGATCACCCCGGCGATCGCCGTCAACCTGGGCACTCCCGCCGCCGAGCACACCAGCGCCGTCTCGTACGTGGTGGCGATCGCCCTGCTCACCGTCTTCCTGGTGTCGCTGCCGTTCCGGTTGGGCAAGAACACCGACGCGCCCCCGCCGGTCCACAACGGAACCGGTGAGGCGAAGGTCGGCACCTGGCCGCTGCCGAGGGTGCTGATCCTGGTGGTGGTGGCCGGGTTGCTGATCGCCTTCGAGGCGGACTGGCTCACCGACGCCCTGGTGCCGGCGACCGAGGCGATGGGTCTCAACCCGGCCTTCGTCGGTCTGTTCCTGGTCGCCACCGTCGGCAACCTGTCCCAGCTCGCCCCGGCGGTCCAGCTGAGCCTGCGCGGGGACGCCGACACCGCCACCGCGATCACCATGGAGGGCGCACTCCAGGTCGCCCTGATGCTCGCCCCGGTGCTGACCCTGATCGCGCCGCTGCTCGGTGCCGGGGAGTTCACGCTGATCTTCCCGCCGTTGCAGATCGTCGCCGTGATCGTGGCGGCCCTGCTGGTCGTCTTCGTCACCATCGACGGGACTGTCAACCACCTGGAGGGGTTGGCCCTCGTCGCGCTCTACATCGTGCTCGGCTCGCTCTTCTGGTGGGGATGAGGTAACGACGCCGCCCGGTCCCCCGTCGAAGGGGAACCGGGCGGGCGCGGGTCGGGCCGGGCGTCAGCCCAGCCGGGTCTCGATGGCCTCGATGATCCGGGGACGCAGTTCGGTGGCCCTGATGACGGCGTCGACCGAGCCGACCTCGACGGCCCGCTGGATGTTGTGCACCCTGTCGAACTCGGTGGCCACCTCGGCGAGCTTCTCGGCGCGTACCGAGGAACGAAGCTCGTCAAGCTCCGCGGTCAGCGCCGCCCGGTCGGTGCCGGTGGCGGCGGCGACCCGGGCCTCCAGGTCCCGGACCCGCTGGTCGGCTGCGGTACGGGCGTTGACGTCACCGGAGAAGACCACGGCGGCGGCGGGGGCACCGCCGAGGACCGAGGCGAACGAGCCCTCCAACGCGAGGACCGTCATGTTCGGGTTGAGCGCCTTGGAGAAGACCACGAACGCCCCACCGTGGTACCGGGAGATCACGCAGAACACGATCGGGCCCCGGAAGTTGACGATCGCCCGGCCGATCTCCGCGCCGTACTCCAGTTGGAGCTTGCGCATCGACTCCGGCGACCCGTCGAAGCCGGAGAGGTTCGCCAGGACCACCAGGGGCCGGTTGCCGCTGGCCGCGTTGATCGCCCGGGCGGCCTTCTTCGACGACCTGGGGAACAGGGTGCCGGCGGTGTAGACGTCGGGGCCGTCGGTGGGCGGGAAGCCCCGCCGGGACACCGTCCGGGACTCGATGCCGAGCAGGCAGACCGGGATGCCGCCGAGGTGGACGTCCTGCACCACCGCCGTCTCCGCGTCGGCCATGCCCGCCCACCGCTCCAGCACCGGGTGGTCCAGGTCGGAGACGGCCCGCATCACGGTCCGGATGTCGAAGGGCTTCTTGCGGTCCGGGTTCGCGGTGGCGGAGAAGATCTCGCCGACGGTGGTGAAGTCGCTGCCCTCCACCACGTGCGGGAACCGGGTGACGTCCCGGTCGACGGGGTCGGTGGTCCCGGTCCGGCGGGGCCTGTCCTCACCGGGCGCGACGTACGTGTGGTCGTAGTACGACATCAGGACGCCCCGGGCGGCGGTCAGGTCCGGTGCCCAGTACTGCGCCTGCCCGTTGGGCCCCATCACCCGGTCGTAGCCGCCGATGCCGAAGTTGTCCTCGGCCGACACGCCACCGGAGAAGTCCAGCGACTGCTTGCCGGTGAGCACCATCGCCGAGTCCGGCGTCATCACCAGGATGCCCCTGGTGTGCATGAGCATCGTCGCCTCGGCGTTCCAGTACGGCTGCGCGCCGACGGTGATCCCCGCGACCACGATGTTGATCTCGCCGCCGTCCTGGGTGAACTCGACGATCCGCTTCAGCGCCGCCGCCACCCAGTCCATGTTCTCCGTACCGGAGGCCATGGAGATCCGGGCACCGGCGGAGAGGGCGTACCACTCCAGCGGGACCTGCAACCGCTCGGCCAGGTCCAGGGCGGCGATCACCCGACGGCACTCCGGCTCGGAGAGCGCACCGAGCGACTTCGTCGGGTCGCCGAGGAGCACGACCCGGGTGAGGCCCTGCGGGTGCCGGGCGGTCGGCGTGGTGACCACACCGGCGACGAGCGCCGCCGTGTTGCGGCCCTTCGGCCGGTCCACCGGGACCAGGACGTGGTCGGCGTCGAGGTCGTGCTCGACGAAGTCACCGAGCAGGGCCGTCAGCTCGTACGGGTACACGGTGTTGCGGCTGCTGGCCCGCAGGACCTTCTGCCGGTAGTCGTCGAGCGGCTCGATCGGGTCGTCCGACGGCTCGCCGACCGTCAACTCGGCCCCGCCGGACGCGTCGAACGAGATCCGTACGGCGATCTTGACGAGTTCACCTGTCGTGCAGTCGCGTTCCCGGGCGATGAGCAGGATCTCCTCCAGCCCGGCACCGGCGGTGGTCGGGCGGACCCGACCGGCGATCATCTCCAGCTCGGCCCTGGTCAGCTCGCTCGGCGGCCAGACGTAGAGGACCACCCGGTTGGTGTTCACCCGCTTCTTCGACGGTCGCCGCGACTGGGCCCGACGGATCGAGTCGAGGCAGGCGGCGACGGTGTCCTCGGCCGTCGGGAGGGCGACCAGTCGGCCGTCCTGGTCCCGCAGTGCGGTCAGGTCCCGTACCTGGGCGAACGCGACGAGACGCTCGTCGGAGGGGTTCTCCCGGGCCACGCACTGGAAGAGGTAGACCTCCTCGTCCGACGACGGCAGCCGGGTCAGGTCGAACTTGCGCAGCCGCTCCAGCTGCATGCGCTGGGCGATGTGCGGGTGCAGGCCCCGGATCAGCCGCTCCTCGGTCATCCCGAGGGTCGACGAGCGGAACGTGAAGTGGTGGTGCATCACCGCGCCGCTGCGCCCGGCGACGGTGGTGGTGACCCGGCGTACCTGGGCCGGCAGCGGGTTCGCGCTGACCACCTCGTGCAGGGCCGCCGACATCGCGTCGGTGCTCTCGGGCTGGTTCTCCCAGGCGAGGTAGACGTCGGCGTCGATGGCCTCCTCACCGTCGGCCAGCTCGGCGAGCCCCCGCAGGGCGTTCCCCAGCGACTCGAAGCTCACCGCAGTCGAGACCAGCAGCGATCCGGCGCGCTCGGCCACCACGAAGGTGCAACCCGCGACGGTACGGGTACGGACGCTGGTCAGCCCCTTGTTGCCGTAGTACCGCCGGGTCAGCACCTCCAACATCACGGTGTTGTCCCGGTCGACCCGGATCAGCCGTTGGCCGAGCAGCCGGACCAGCGGCTCGGTGCTGCGTACCATCTCGGCGACGCGCTCCGCGCGGTCCGGGGCCTCCGGGTTCGCGTCGAGGTGCCGCAGGTGACGGCGGACGTCGGCGTAGACGCGGGCCCGGTTGCGACGCAGCAGCGGCTGGGCGAACCAGGCGAACACCACGCCCCGGGCGAGGTCGGCGACGACCGGGAACCGGACCTGGGTGGCGGCCACCAACCGTTCCAGGGCGAGACCGGCCGGCTCGTGCAGCACCGCGTCCGGCGGGGGCTCCCGCAGCCAGGCGCGCAGCAGCGTGGCGACGACTGCGGCGTCGGTGGTGGCCCGCTGCTGGGCGAGGAAGATCCGGAAGACGGCGGCTTCCAGGTCGGGCGAGCGTTCCAGGTCGGTGACGCCGTAGTGGCCGAGCGCCTTGGCGAGCCGACCCTGGAACGACTTCGGCAGCCCGGCCCGCTCCACGTCGAGGCTCTGCAGGTAGGTGTGGAAGTACTCCCGGGCGCTGTGCAGGTGGCCCTCGCCACCGCCGTCCTCACCGGACTGGCGGTTGCGGCTCAGCTCGGCGAGGTCGGCGAAGACGTCGACGAGTTCGATCTCCTCGGCCAGCGGCCGACGCCCGTCGGCGATGGCGTTCTGTCGGGCGGCGACGTAGTCGTCGAGGACCCGGCCCTCGTCGTGCGGGTCGGCGTCGTACCCCAGCAGGAGGCTGCGCAGATCCTCCTGGCCCCGGATGGTCCGGGTCCGGGTCGGGACCGCGTCGGAGGCGACGGGCAGGTCCAGTTCGACGGTGTCGGCGGTGGTCTCCTGCGCCTCGGTGTCGTCGGCGATCGGTTCCAGGCGCAGCAGGGGCGCACCGGTCTCGACCTGGCTGCCCACCGAGACGGCGCACTCCTTGAGCCGGGCCCGGAACGGTGCCCGCAGGACCGTCTCCATCTTCATGCTCTCCAGCACCAGCACCGGAGCGCCCGCCTCGACCTCGGCACCGACGGCGAGCGGCGTCGCCACCACCAGCGCCGGTGCGGGGGAGCGGACGACCCCGCCCTCGTCCCGGCTGACCCGGTGGGCCACGCCGTCGACCTCGACCAGGTGGATCGGCCCGTGGGTGCCGATGAGCAGGTGGAACCGGGTTCCGTTGACGACGATCTGACCGGTGTGCCTGTCGAAACGGTCCAGGTCGACGTCGGCGGCCCCGACCGTGTCACCGGCCTCGATGCCGACCCGGAACCGGTGCGCGCCGACCCGGGCGACCCGGACCCGGTAGCTCGCCCCGCGCAGTTTGAGGTCCAGGGGACGGCCGCTGTCGTGCTGCACCTGGGGTCGGCCGCCGAAGGCGGTGGAGAGCAGGCGCTGCCGTTCCGCGCGCTCCTCCTCCTCGTACGCCTCGATCGCGGCGGCGGCCAGGGCGACGCCGGAGTGCCTGTGGGTGACGAGACGCCCCTCGCCCCGGACCCGGTCGATCCATCCGGTGTCGGCGCTGGCGTCGATGACCTCGGGCTGGTCGAGGAGGTCGAGGACGAAGCTCTTGTTCGTCGCACCCCCCTCGATGATCACCGTGGTCTGTGCCATGGCCCGCCGGAGTCGGCCGAGGGCCTCGTCCCGGTCCCTGCCGTACGCGATGATCTTGGCGATCATGGAGTCGAAGTCGGCGGGGATGGTGTCGCCCTCGCTGACCCCGGTGTCGACCCGGATGCCCGGCCCGGCGGGCAGGTCCAGCCGGGCGATCCGGCCCGGGGAGGGGGCGAAGTCCCGGTCGGGGTCCTCGGCGTTGAGCCGCGCCTCGACGGCGTGCCCCCGCTCCGCCGGCGGCTCACCTTCGAGGCGACCGCCGGAGGCCACCATCAGCTGCGCCTTGACCAGGTCGAACCCGGTCGTCGACTCGGTGATCGGATGCTCGACCTGGAGCCGGGTGTTGACCTCCAGGAACGCGAACAGCCGGTCGCCGGGGTGGTAGAGGAACTCGACGGTCGCCGCACCCCGGTAGCCGACCGCCACCGCCAGCCGCTCGGCCGACGACTTCAACTCGGCCGTCTGGTCGGCGTCGAGGACCGGCGACGCCGACTCCTCGATGACCTTCTGGTTGCGCCGCTGCACCGAGCAGTCCCGGACGCCGAGCGCCCAGGCGGTGCCCTCGCCGTCGGCGATCACCTGGACCTCGACGTGGCGGGCCCCGGTGACCAGACGCTCCAGGAACACCACGCCACTGCCGAAGGCCCGCGCCGCCTCCTGGCTGGTCCGCTCGTAGGCGTCGGCCAACTCGGCCTCGTTGTTGATCACCCGGATGCCGCGTCCGCCCCCGCCTGCGGTGGCCTTGAGCATCAGGGGGTAGCCGATCCCGGCAGCAGCCGCCACGGCGGCGTCCAGGCTCTCCACAGCTCCACGGCTCCACGGGGCCACCGGGACGCCGACCTCCTCGGCGATCAGCTTCGCGCCGATCTTGTCACCGAGCTTGCGCATCGCGTCCGGGCTCGGCCCGACGAAGGTGACCCCGACCCGCTCGCACAGCTCGGCGAAGGCCGGGTCCTCCGCGACGAACCCCCACCCGACCCAGGCGGCGTCCGCCCCGGTCTCCACCAGGGCCCGCTCCAGGACCTTCAGGTCGAGGTACGGCCGCGCCGACGCCGGCCCGAGGTCGTACGCGACGTCGGCCTCACGGACGAACGTGGCAGTACGATCCACGTCGGTGTGCAGGGCGACGGTCTCGATCGGGGTCCCGGTCTCGGCGGCCAACTCCCGGACGGCGTGGATGAGCCGCATGGCGGCCTCGCCACGGTTGACGATGGCGACACGACTGAACACGCGAGCGAGCCCTCCTGCAGACCGACGAAGAGCCGAGCCCCGAGGGTCTCGGCAGTCTTCACCCTTCCCGCTCCCGGGCGGCGGCGCCATGTCGCAGCCGCGCATACTCGACCGCACCCGTTGTAGGAAGCCTACAACTCCTGTTGTCCGCCCCACCCCACACCGAGCCGGACCAGGATTCCGCAGTCACCCGGCCAGCGCGTCGCTGTCAGTTGACATGAAGTTGGCACTGTCCACGGTTGTTGGCACCGGAGGTGGCACCCGTCCGGATGTAGTTGGCACCTCCGCTCGGAACGGTGTTGGGGTGCTACAGGTCGTAGGGGAGCTCCGCGGCCACACTGACGGCCGGATTCGGTGTTGGGTTGACGGCGCCGACGGAGCGCCGGACCCGAGCGTTGGTCTGCTGCCCGGCTTGTTCTATGGCGATTGGGTGAGGCAGCGGGCAGTTACAGCGACGTACGCCTCGGTCAGTTCACCGTTGATGCCGGCGGCATCTACCTGGTGTCCGACGTGCTGAAGGAATGCTTCCAGCGAGGCGAATCCGACTGGTGGCTTCAGTAGCCAGATGCGCCCTCTTGGCCGGTCCAGGATCCCTGCCTCCGCGAGCAAGGCGTCGATGTCGTTCTCGACCTCCTCGATGAGGGTGGTGCTGGACTGGGCCGTGAAGCTGCGGCTCTCGCCTGTGGCGGGATCGGTGGTCCATCGCTGCTCGTGTCGCGTGGAGCGGTCCGGTACCCACGTCCGTAGACCTGCGGGCCATACGGCGGGGAGGAAGGCCAGCATCGGGGCGTCTGGTGCCAACTCCCAACCCTGCTCGATCAGCCGCTGCACCTCCGGCAACCGTCCGGGCTCTGCATCAGGGTGCCCGGCCGAGTTCGCAGCGTGCGGGTGAGGGGGTTGGTCTGTCCCCCAGTCATAGGTCACCACAGTCGGGACTATAGACCGGCCATGAGCTGTGACCGGCGGGTTTCAAGCGCGACGGCCGGTGCCAACTTCACCCGGCCAGCGCGTCGTAGAGCACCTCGGCCCGGACCGCGACCCGCACACACCACGACCGCGCGCACCCCACCTGGTCGCACTCCGGCAGGTGCCCGCGCACCCACACCATGCCCACCGGGGCACCACCGGCCGAGGCCACCGCCGCGACCACGGTCCGCACCTCCAACGGCACCATCCCCGGCAGACCGAGGTGACTCGCCCAGTCACCGGCGGCGAGCGACAGCCGGAGCCCGGCCGGCACCACCAGTGCCGTCACCGGGCACCGTCCAACCCCAGGGCCTCGCCCAGCGCCGCGAGCCGGGGGTCCGGAGGGTGGGACCGGCGCAGCACCGACGCCACAGTCGCCCGTCCCGCCGGCCGCAGCCTGATCTCGTCGGGCGCGAGCCGGTCCGCGCCCAACAGCGCCCACCCGGCCCCGTCCAGGTCACCGAGGTGCGCGTACGCACCGGCGACGTCGATCAGGTGGTCCGCCCGGACACCCGCCGGAAGCGTCACGTACCCGGGCCGGGTCGTAGCCGCCTCGTACCCGATCACCGCCTCGGCCACGTCGCCGAGGGCCAGGGCCGCAGCGACCCGGACCCCGTCGACGAGCGGCGGACCGAAGGCGGTGTCGTGGTGGTCCAGGCCGACACCGACCCACTCGGCGACGTCGGCAGCCTGGTCGACCAGCTCGGCGACGCTGTGCCGGTCGCCGAGCTGGGCGGCGGCCATCGCCGCCTGGAGCAGGAGGCTGCCGTACACCGACAGGTGATCGGGGTCGGCACGGTACGGGTCGGGCGGGGCCAGGTCGTGGGCGACCGAGACGCACAACTCGTACGCGGCCCGGGGCTGGCCGAGGTCCCGCACCACCCCGCCGAGCGGCACGGCTGCGCGGGCCGCCAGCACCGGGACGAGACCCGCGCCGACAGTCATCGCCCGGTCGGCGGCCAACCACGCCGCGTCCCACGCCCCGACCCGCCGCAGTACTGTCGCGGCGAGCTGGTACGCCTGGCTGACCACCTGTGCGGCGGTGCCGAGGTCGCGACTCGGGATGTGGCGCAGCCCGGCCAACAGTCGGGGCAGGTCACCCAGCAGTCGCAGCAGCCGCCCGTAACGCAGGGACGACCACCCGTGCCGCACCGCCTTCTGCAACTCCGCAACGGAGGGCGTACGCGGTGCGGGGTCGTGTCGGGCGAGCGCCGTCCGTACCCGTGCCACCGCACCCCGAAGGTCGTCACCCGGGGTGACCACACGCCTCTCACCGACCGGGTCGAGGAGCAACGAGACGTCGATCCTCAGGGCCTCGGCGATCTCGTCGAGGACGGACACCCTGTCCAGACGCCGGATGCCCCGCTCGACCTTGTCCACCCAGGACTTCGACTTCCCGATCCGGTCGGCGAACACCTGCTGGGACAGGTTGCGCCGACCACGCCAGTACGCCACCCGGCGACCGATCGGCAACGAGTTGTGATCAGGGCCGGTCACGTCGCCGTCCGACCCGTACGGCCCGGGTGAGGTCGTCGAGCGGCGTCCGCTCGGCCTCGGCCTGGTCGAGGATCCGCTGCCGCGCCGCCTCGTACTCGGCGGCCTGGATCTCGGACCCGGACACGGGCGGCGGCTCGGTCTTTCGGATACGTCTGATCATCGCCATCCCCCTGCAACTCGGTGGCCGGGGACGGCTTCTCCGCCCCGCAGAAAGCGAGAGGGCGGCAGAAAATCTGAATGAAACGACCGTAGCCCCTCGTAGTCGAGACGCTACTTATCGACAGATGTGTGTCGGTGTGGCGAACTGTCCCAGTCGGGTGCCTGTTCAGGGTGCCGGGTAGGACATCCCGTCCTATCCGGCCACACCGACCCGTTCGGCGAGCGCTACCAAGCCGGGTAGCCGCTGTCGCTGCCTGCGCGGTAGCAGCTCCTCGATGATCACTCGGGCCAACGTCTGGTGCGCCAGAACCTCCGGCGCAAGCTGGTCGACGCGACGCAGCACGTCGACCGCGTCCTGGCTACGCCAGTCCGCCGTCTGCGCCCACGCCACCCCCAGTAGGTACCGGGCGTGCATTGCGGTTGGCACGTGCTCCGGGTGATCGATCTGCTCGGCCAGCCGGATCGCCGCGCGGGGCCGGTCTGCGGAGACTGCGACGTCCACCGCCTTCATCGCCGCCACGGTGGGACCGAACACCCCGCCGACGTACCGGGTCGGCACGTCACCGCCCACCCTGTGCGCGGCGGCTTGGACCAGCCCGAGCAGCTCTTTGGCCTCGGCATCCCGGCCAGACCGGGCCACGGCCGTGCACCCATAGCGCAGAAGTTCGCCCCAGACTGCGACGTGGTGCACGTCGGCCTGCGACAGGCGCGGCTCGATCGCAGCGGCCGCCGTGGTGGCAACCTGCTCCGACTCCGTCCAGAGTCCCTGTCGGGACAGCACCCATGCCCGCGTGGCCTGCTGCGAGGCGTACAGCAATTCGTCGCCAGCGGCCGTCGCGGCCTGCTCGGCGGCGACCAGCGCGAGGTGCGCCAGGTCCTCGTGGGCAAGGTGGGCGAGCAGGCTGCTGGTCATCTGCATGACGCTGGCGAGCAGACTCTGTGCAGCGGCTTGGTTGGCCGCTGGCGCGCTGCGGGCAAGGGCGCGGGCCTGGCTGATCCGCGGTGGTAGCTCACGAGCCAGGTAGGCGTACCGGCCAGTCCAGTAGGTCTGCCAGAGGCCAGCGAGCACCGTTCGTAGTTCGGTGAGGGTGGGCGGTTCCTGGTCGAGCGGCGCGACGCCGAGCACGGCACGGCGCAGCGCACCCAGCTCTCCATCTTCACCACCTGCAAGAACACGGGGCTTGTCCAGCAGGTCGGCCATGGTGATGTCGAGCGCGCCAGCCAACTTGGCGATGGAGTCCAGGCCAGCGCTCTGCCGCTGCCCCTGCTCCAACTTCCTTACCAGGTCGGTGCTGACACCAGCAGCTGACGCCAGTTCACCCTGGGTCATACGACGTCGGACGCGGTGGGCGCGGAGTTGGCGTCCGAGAAGGCTAATGGCCATCGGTCTCTCCCGGGATTCGGACTTGGGCGGCGTCCGCGTCTCTACCCAGGCGGCTGCCACTTCGGACGGTACGCCCTGTGACGCTGGGTGGCCACACCGACGCAGACAGCCATCCGCCCGGTTTGAAATTGCTGGCATTCTTGTCATCGGATCGAGGACCGGCGACAGGAGGCGGAGATGACCGGGGAGCCCACCGGCGACGCCGTTCAGCCGGACGGGCCGGACGACCGGTCGGCGAGGCTGTGGCACGAGATCGTCGGCTGGCGGATCCAGATGGCTCTGGACCAGACGACACCGGCGGTCCAGCAGCGCCTCGTCGAGGATTTCGCCCCCGAACTCGACCGGGTCGAAAAGGCGTGGACCGCTGTCGAGCAGTTCCCCGAGAACGAGTTGGTGCAGAAGGCGTACGACATGAAGCGCAAGCAGCTCGCAGTCGCCGTCGGCCGCCGCATCCTCGACTCCTCCGGCTGGGCCTCGGCGACGTGGGCCTGGATCAGGTCGTTCGCCGATCCCGCATCTGATCAGCCCCGTCAGCCACAGTGGGACGCGATGCGGTGGCAGGCCCTGCGGGCGGCCCTTCTCAGCCCCGACGTCAGGCAGGCCCTCTCGCCGGACCGCCCTGATCCCGAACTCCTCCGCCAGGTCGGTCGGGAACTCGACGGTTTCGAGATGGCGAGGTTCAAGCTCCGCAACAGCGGAGACGGGACCGCCGAGACCTACCCGCAGGCCCGGGCGGCACTGGACGCCCGGGTCGCGGAGATCCTGGGCCTACCGACTCGGGCCGGTGACCCGAGCCGGTTAGCCGGAGTGGCGGCCATGCAGTCGCCGCACCACGATCCCGCGCAGAACCGGCCGGTCCGGACGCCGGACCTCAGTCCCCGCAGCTCGCAGCATCCGCTCGTGCCAGGTCCACCGCAGCAGAAGGGGCGTGGGCAGAGGCCCCGGTGAGACCGGGGGGGCGTCGTGGTCCGTACCCGCCGTCACGGCGCGGCACGGACTCCCCCGATTCGACGCCCGCCCGGTCCCCTTCCGCCGGGTCAGGCTCTCGGCACCCGAAGGCGGTCCCAGGTGACCTGCCCCGGCCAGCCGTCGGCGTCGGCCCCGGAGAAGCCGAGCTTGCGCTGCCACGCCGCATACGACTGGCGGTCCACGTCGGACCACTGCGGACCCGGCCCGATCCGGTACTGGCCGCATCCCTCGGCCACCAGTCGACGGCCCATGTTCGTCACGATCGGGCTCGACGGGTTGGACCGGAACCAGTTCGCCCCCGGATAGGGCTGGTACTGCTCGGTGTACCGGGGCACCCGGAGCTGCTCCCAGGAGGACCGGCCTGGCCACCCGTCCGCGTCGGCCCCGGAGAAGCCGAGCTTGCGCTGCCACGCCGCGTACGACTCCCGGTCCACGTCGGACCACTGCGGGCCGGGGCCGACGGTGTAGCGCCCGCACCCCTCCGCGACGAGTCGGCGGCCCATCTCGGTGACGACGGCGCTGTTCGGCCGACCCCGGAACCACTGCGCACCCGGGAAGGACTCGTAGGTGCGGCCCGGGGCACCGCCCTGTTCGTAGGGGAGCCCTCCGCCCTGACGGGGGACCCGGAGCCGGTCCCAGGACGTCTGCCCCGGCCACCCGTCGGCGTCGCCCCCGGAGAATCCGAGTTTGCGCTGCCAGTTGGCGTACGACGTCCGGTCCGCTCCGGTCCACCGTGGCCCCGGGCCGGACAGGTACGCCCCGCACCCCTCGGCGACCAGCCGGACCCCCATCGCGGTGACCACCGAACTGTTCGGGTTGGCCCGGAACCACGCCGCCCCGGGGAACGGCTCGTAGCCGACCGGACCGGCCGACACTCCCCCCTCGGAGGGCACCCGCAACCGGTCCCAGGAGGTACGCCCCGGCCACCCGTCGGCGTCCGCCCCGGTGAACCCGAGTTTGCGCTGCCACATCGCGTACGCGTCCCGGTCGACATCCGACCACTGGCTGCCGGGGCCGACCCGGTACGGGTTGCACCCCTCCTGCACCAGCCGGACCCCCATCGCCGTGATGATCCGGCTGTTGGGACGTCCCTCGAACCACTCCGTTCCGGGGAACGGCACGTACCCGGTGATCGGGGTCCCCCCGCCCTGCGGGTCCGGGCTCGACGCCTGCCCCGGGATGGTCAGCCGGGTGCCGACGACGAACCGGTGGGACCCGGTCAACACCATCGGCAGCCCGTTCGCTTCGGCAAGCGTCGACCACGGCACCCGGAACTTCGCGGCGACCGACCCCAGGGTGTCCCCGGCGACGGTGACGTACTGGACGGGTCCGCTGTTGGCACCGGGTTCGAAGAAACCGGCACGCAACATGTCGTAGAGAGGTCCCCCGGGACACCTGGTGGGGAACCCGTCCCGGTGGCCCAGGATCTCTCCCCGAGCGCCGCCGTAGCGCCTCAGGTAGGCGATGGCCTCGCGGAGGCCCTGCCTCATCTCGTCGGTGGGCTTGGTGTCCAGGTACCCGAGGCCGATGCTGCCCAGTCCCGGCAGGCTGGTGCCGACCATCCCGAGAACCGCGTAGTGGTTACGGTTCAACGTCCGGCTGCCGTTGGCGCCGCACTGGACGTTCGCCCCTCGCCCCTCGTAGACATAGCCGTGCCGGCAGACGACCAGGCTGTAGGCGATCTCCCAGTAACCCTCGTTGAGGTGGCCGCTCTGCACGCTCCGGACCTTGGCGGCACAGTTTTCGTGACCGAGGATCCGATAGGGCGACCCCAGGTAGTGGATCTTCACCCCCAGGTTGGTGTCGATCCGGGCGTCGCCGTTCGGCGTGGTGGGACGCGCACCCCAACCGGCCCTGCTGACGAACTTCATGACGGAACCACTTTCTGTCGAACTGTCTTCGGGTGACGAGGGCCGGACGAGCTACGGGTGGTAGGCGAGGGCACCCAGACCCACCAGGTCGAACCCGCCCCCCTCGGCACGCGCCCGGTCGGCGAGCAGCGCCGTCTGCGGGGCGGCCAGCCCCCGACGGGTCACGTAGTGGTCGTGCAGGATCGCCCAGGCCGGGCTGGTCGCTGAGGTTCCCCAGACCCCGAGGGGCGGCCCCTCAGAGGGTTCGGGTTCGTGGCGGGCCATCTCCTCGGCGGCAGCGAGCAGCCGGTCGTCGTGGGCGGCGTACAGGTCACGGCCCTGGTTCCAGGCCGTCTCGCAGATCGCCGCGAGGAGACCGAGACCTGTCACGGAGTACCTGTCGCAGTCGCCGCCGTCCCAGCCGTACGGGATGGCGTTCATCAGCCGGGGGGTGTCGGCGAGTGCCCCGGTGACCCGGTCGAGGGCTGCGGTGTCGTCGCGGAAGACCCCGATCGCCTGCACCGACGCGAGGTGCGACAGCTCCCAGTTCACCGCGTACGACGGGCCGCAGGCGTCCGGCTCCGCGTCCAGGTACGCCTCGCTGACCGGGACGAGCACGTCGGAGAGCATGGTGCCGAACCGGGCCGTGTCGAACTCCGGATGGTCCCGGACCAGTTCGGCGGCGTTGGCCAGCACGAACCCGTAGATCCCGGCGGTCTGCCCGAGCAGGGGCGACCCGACGACCGAGGTCAACGTCCGTCCCCAGGCGTCGAGGACGGTCCGAGCGGTGTCGCCGTACCCGGCCTCCCCGGTGATCTTCCAGAGCAACGCGTTCTGGTACGCGGCGTGCGCGTCACCGAGCAGCGTCGGGAAGTTCTCGTCGGGGCCGCCGGTGTCCAGTGTCGCCACCGGTCGGGGTGACCGTCCGGGCTGGGACTCCGGGTGGCTGCGTAGCGCCGCCCAGCCGGATGCCCACTGGCCGGTCGTCGCGGCGGACCTGGTCCGGAGGGTGGCCAGCCCCGAGGTGGTGTGCAGCAGGCCCGGGTGGGTGCCGTCGGCGGCCCGCGCCGGGGTCGCCGCGAACGGGCCGAGCAGGTTCGCCGCGCCCACTCCCGCACCGACCACCGCCACGCTGCGCAGGAACGACCGTCGGCTGGAGGTGACCGGGGCCGGATCAGATGACATCAGAGGTTCCTTCGGGCAGGGAAGGTCACCACGCCGGTGACGACAGCGCGGTGGGACTTCGTTCGGGCTGGTGAGCTGGCCTCACGGTAGGGGCGGGTCCGACCCGGAACCAGGTGTGGGGAGGGAAACCTCCCCACACCGTCACCCACACCCCATCAGGGACTAAACCGGCTCGGCCATAATGGCGGGCGATGGTGCACGGAACGGAAGACGGCGGCGGCCCGGGGATCGACCTCGGGGTGCCGGGGTGCACCGACGCCGTACCCGTCGGTCGGGGTGGTTTCGGGGTCGTCTACCGGGCCTGGCAGCCGGACTTCCACAGGTGGGTCGCGGTCAAGGTGATCGCCGCCGACTGGGCCGGGCCGTCCCGGACCCGGTTCGAGCGGGAACTCCGGATGCTGGGCCGGTTGTCGGACCACCCGCACATCGTCACCCTCCACCAGGCGGGGCGGACCGCCGCCGGGAACCCGTACCTGCTCATGGCGTACGAGGACGGGGGTTCGCTGGCCGACCGGCTGGCGGCACCGCCCGCCGTACCCGACGGGGAGACCGCGCCGCCGGGGTGGGTGGACGCGGTGGCCGGCGGCGTCGCGGTGGCAGGTGCCCTGGAGACCGCCCACCGGGCCGGTGTCCTGCACCGCGACGTGAAACCGGGGAACATCCTCGTCTCCCGGTACGGCGAACCGAAGCTCGCCGACTTCGGGCTGGCCAGGTCGCGTGCGGAGGTACCCGAGGGCGGCCGACGCCGGATCACCGCGAGCGTGCCCTACACGGCACCGGAGGTGCTGCGGGGCGAGCCCGCCTCGGTGGCCTCGGACGTCTACGCCCTCGCCGCGACGGTCCTGCACTGGATCCGTGGTGAAAGGGCCTTCACCGGCGACTCCGAACCCGAACTCCTGCGCCGGATCGCCGCCGAACCCGTCCCCGACCTGCGCCCCGACGGGGTTCCCGAGGCGGTCTGCGCGGCGGTGGAACGGGCCATGGCCAAGAGCCCCGCCGATCGCCAGCCCTCCGTCGCGGCCTTCGCCGGGGAACTCCGTCACGCCCAGCGAGCGGCCGGGCACCCGGTCACCCCCTTCGTCCTGGGCACCGAGACCACCGCTGCCCTCGGCGAGCCGGGACCTGCCGGTGACGGCGGGACGGGAACGACGGGTGACGCCGATCCGGGGACGACGGGTGACAGCGAGCCAAGGGCTGCCGGTGACGACGACCCGACGGTCACCGCCACCGTCGGACGACCCACCCGGCGTCGCGTACCGGCACTGGTCCGGGCCGTCGGTCTCCTGCTCGCCGGGGTCTCGGTGCTCGCCGTCGCCGGGTCGGCGGTCACCGCTCCGGCCGACCGGCTCACCGTCCCGGTCGAGGTGGCGATCGGCGAGTACGACCTCTACGCCTCCTCGGAGGAGACCACCGTGGCGGTGCAGAACACCGGCCGACGGGAGGTCCGGCTGCACGGGGTGGCGACGGACGGCCCGCACGGCGACGACCTGCGGCTGACCGGCGAGGAGTGCACCGGCCGGATGCTGAGCCCGGGGCAGCACTGCGAGATCCGCATGATCTTCAGCCCCCGGGAGGTGGGGGCCCGCAACCCCCTGCTGTCGGTGACCGTCGTCGGGCGCACCCTGCCGTTGACGGTGCAGGTAACCGGGGCCGGTCGGCTCCGCCCGGCGAGCAGTGACGACGCCCCGCCGGGGCGGTGCTACGACGACGCCCACCAGGTCGGCCCGTCCGCCTACGGCTACTCGGGCGGGCTGCGGGGGCTGTCGGTGAAACAGTTCTGGTCGCCGCAGTGCGGGGCGACGATGGCGTACGTCTGGGTCTGGCAGCAGTACCGGGACACCGCGATGCCCGGCGGCGGGACCTGGACCATCGACCTGGCCGGACGACCGACCGACGGCGGAGACGGTGTACTGCAGCAGGCCCACGGGCAGGCACACGAGCTGTGGACCCTCCCCCTGGACCTCGGGGCGGGCGTCGACTGCACCGTGGCGACCGCGACGGTGACCCACAGCGTCACCGGGGAGTCGATGACTGCCACCACCGACCCGTTCTGCGGGTGACGTGGGCGGATACTTCGAGCTTCACCTCGCCGGATCGGTACGCCTGGTCCCGCTCACGGAGACGCTCACCATCGGTCGGGCGGCCGGCAACGACGTGACGATCGACAGCAAAATGGTGTCCCGGCTGCACGCCCTGGTCGAACGGTTCCCCACCGGCTGGTCGATCCGGGATCTGGGCAGCACCAACGGCACCCGGGTCAACGCCACCCGGCTCCGCACGGCACAGATCCTGCGTGACCGGGACCGGGTGGAGATCGGCCCGGCCCGGCTGGTCTTCCACGCCCCGGCCGGACAGATCGGGTCGCGGACGGTCGGGGTGGAACCGCCGTCCCCACCGCCGACGCTGACCCCCCGCGAGCAGGACGTGGTGGAGGTCCTCTGCCGGCCGTACGTGGTGGGCGGGACGCCGTTCCCCGAGCCCCCCACCGTCCGGACGATCGCCGCCACCCTGCACATCACCGACAGCGCGGTGAAGAAGCACCTCTCCCGCCTCTACGACAAGTACGGCCTGACCGGCAACGACGACCGCCGCCGCGCCCGCCTCGCCGGGGAGGCCCTCCGCCGGAAACCGGCCTGAACCGCAGTGGCCATCGAGCCGTAGTGAGGTCGTTCGATCATCCCGACGGCAGGAGGCGACTGTGACCAGCTCGAAACAGCGACTGGAATACGCCCTGATGGAGGATCAGCAGTATCTGGTCGCGGGGCTGGATCGCGATCAAGCACGAACCATTGCGGGAGACGTCGCTCGCCAACTGGCACGGGTACAGACCACCAGTCGAAATGTTTCCTCCCTTGAGGAAGGCTTCAGAGCCGGTGAACCCATCTCCGAGCAGGAGTATGGCAATGCAATTCAATCTTCCCAACGTGCTGCCGAACTCCTCGCCACGCAGATCGAGTCCGCAATGAGGCAGGCACGAGCACAGGCACGAGCAGGTGACTCGGACAACGACAGTGTGTACTCGAACGGGTCGAACACCGGAACCGAGTTCACAGCGGCCTCCTCCGCAAACGGCTTCCAGCCGGCCCCCTATCCGGTCCAGAACGAGCAGGATCTGGCGTGGCTGTTGCAGAACTTCAACATGAGACCCGGGTCTGTGAGTTCCCGGGCGGTCAGCTCCACCGGGGTCGGGGGAGGCGGCCCTTCCTCGCGGGACTCCGCGCGTCACCCCTCCTCCCGGCACCACCAACAGCGCGGTGGCGGTAGCGGCAACGGCCCGCACAGATGACGGATCCGACTCCCCCACCGGAGCGTTGGGCGCTGTTGCGGGAAGAGGTCTGCACCCGCAGTGTTCAGCGCGAGCTGGATCAGTGCACCCCGCAGGAGCAGCGCCAGATCGTCGAAAGTGCGCGCGAGGAGCTCGATGCGATCGAGACGGCCAAGTTCGGCCTCCGCACCACGTCGGCGGGGGCGCTGGAGAAGTACCAGACGGCGCGGGACAAGCTTGACGATCGCGTCTACAACGACCTCGACGCCATGAGGTTCGGCGTCGACCCGAGCAGTCGACCGGCTTTGGCGGCGATGCGGTCACCGCACTGGAATCCCCCGGACCGCCCTCCGGAGACGCCGGATCTCAGCCCGCGCAGCTCGCAGGTGGCGCTCAGGCCGGCGTCGCAGCAGAGTGCGAATCCGCCCGGCCGGAGCAGGTGAAGGGCGGGTGCGGCGGGCGGGGCGCCCGCAGAAGAGGGCCCGCCCCAGCCACAGGCCCCCCAACCACTCCAGGGGCCCGGAGATGACG
>NZ_JBEPEQ010000071.1:0-33001 GCF_040300925.1 Micromonospora sp. NPDC000207 | reverse complement strand
TCTCTATCTATACTCCTCTCGTGTGTGGTGTTTTTTTTGTCCTTGTGGTGCTCGGCGGGGGGGGGGGGGGGGGCCCCGGGGGGCGGGGGGGGGGGGGGGGGGGGGCCCCCCCCCCCACCACCCCCGTCCGGCCTCCCCCTCACGGAGAACCCATGTCAGCAGCAACCGCCAGCAAGGCGCCGCGTAGCGCCAACGTCATGCCCGACACGCCCCGCTGGGCGCGCTGGGCCAACGAACACCGCAAGTGGCTCTTCGCGGCCCCGGCCATGGCCTTCGTCGCCGCGCTGATCATCTTCCCGCTCGCCTGGACGCTGTACCTCAGCCTGACCGACTCCCGTGGATCGGTCCGCGCCGACTCGAACTTCATCGGCCTCCAGAACTACCTGGACGTGCTCAGCGACACCGACCGGTTCTGGCCCGCCGTCGGGCGGACCGGCATCTTCACCGGTGTCGCACTGCTCGTGGAGGTCGTCCTCGGGATGGCGATCGCCCTGCTCCTGTGGCGGCCGTTCAAGGGCGAGAAGTGGGTCCGGGTCGCCATCCTCCTGCCGCTGGTCGCCACCCCGGTCGCGGTCGGCATGATGTGGCGCCTCATCTTCGACCCCAACATCGGGATGGCCAACCAGATCCTCGGGTGGGTCGGTATCGCCCCCCAGCCCTGGCTTGCAGGGCAGAACACGGCGCTGGCGACCACGATCTTCATCGACATCTGGCAGTGGACGCCGATGGTGGTGCTGATCCTGCTCGCCGGGCTGACCTCGCTCTCCGACGAGCCCCAGGAAGCGGCGATGATCGACGGTGCCAGCGCCTGGCAGCGCTTCCGGCACGTCACCCTGCCGCTGCTGATGCCCACCGTGATCGTCGCGGTCCTGCTGCGCGGCATCGACGCGCTGAAGACCTTCGACATCCTCTACGCCACCAAGGGCCGCGGCGGCGGTTCCTTCAACGAGGTGGAGACCCTCAACGTGTACGCCTACGGCCTCAGCTTCGACTACAACGAGTACGGCCGCTCGTCGACGGTGCTGATCCTGTTCTTCCTGATCATCATCGGCGTGATGTGGGCCCTCACCGCCCGGCGCAAGAAGGAGGTGGGTCGTCGATGAAGCAGCGGACCGGATACAAGATCTTCCGGGTGGGTGCGCTCGTCCTGGTGGTGCTCTCCCTGGTGGCACCACTGCTCTGGATGGTCTCCGCATCCTTCAAGACCAACGTGGACATCTACGACTCCAGCAAGGCGCTGGTCTTCACGCCCACCCTGGCCAACTACGACACCGTCTTCCAGCAGGCGAACTACCTCCAGTTCGTGTTCAACAGCCTCTGGGTGGCCTTCGCGGCGACCCTGCTGTCGCTGATCCTCGGGGTGCCGGCGGCATACTCGATGAGCCGGTTCAACATGAAGAAGTCGGCCCTGGTGGTCCTGATGGCCCGGGTCATCCCCGGCGTCTCCCTGCTGGTGCCGTGGTACTACGTCTTCTCGAACCTGCAGATGATCGGGGGCTTCGGGGTCCTGATCCTGAGCCACATGTTCGTCTCGCTGCCGTTGATCGTCTACATCATGATGGGCTACTTCGACGGCCTGCCGGAGGAGTTGGAGGAGGCTGCCCTGGTCGACGGTCTGACCCACATCGGGGCCTTCCGTCGGATCACCCTGCCGCTGTCGGTGCCGGGTGTCGCCACCGCCGGGATCCTGTCCTTCATCTTCAGCTGGAACAACTTCATGTTCGCCCTGGTGCTCGCCAGCGGGAACACCAAGACCCTGCCCGTGGCGATCTTCGACTTCGTCGGTTACGCCAGCATCGACTGGGGCGGCCTGATGGCGGCGACCACCGTGGTCACCCTGCCGATCATGGTGATCGCGCTGTTCGTGCAGAAGTACATCGTCTCCGGCCTCACCGCCGGTGCGACGAAGGGCTGAGACGACAATGACGACCATCGCCCGCGTCGAGACCTTCCTCGTCGCACCCCGCTGGCTGTTCGTCCGGGTGGAGACCGAGTCCGGCATCGTCGGTTGGGGAGAGGCCACCTGCGAGGGGCGCTCCGAGACCGTCCGTACCGCCGTCGAGCAGCTCAGCGAGCTGCTGATCGGCCGGGACGCGCTGCGGATCGAGGACCACTGGCAGGTGATGACGAAGGGTTCCTTCTACCGGGGTGGCCCCATCCTGGCCAGCGCCGTCGCCGGCCTGGACCAGGCGCTGTGGGACATCGCCGGCAAGCGGTACGGGGCTCCCGTGCACCAGTTGCTCGGCGGCCCCGTCCGGGACCGGATCCGGGTGTACGGCTGGGTCGGCGGTGACGAGCCCAGCGAGGTCCGTGACCACATCGCCGCCCGGGTCGAGTCCGGACTGACAGCGGTGAAGATGAACGCCTCCGGGCGGATGAGCCCGATCGCCTCCGTCGCCGAACTCGACGAGGTGGTGGCCCGGGTGGCCGCCGCCCGGGAGGTCCTCGGCGACCACCGGGACGTGGCGGTCGACTTCCACGGTCGGTTCACCCTGGCCAACGCCCGCCGGGTGGCGCCGCTGCTGGAGCCGTACCGGCCGCTGTTCCTGGAGGAGCCGGTCGTCCCGGAGAACTCCCACCTGATCGGCGACTTCGTCCGCTCGACCACCACCCCGGTCTCCACCGGGGAGCGGCTCTACAACCGGCAGGAGTTCCTGCCGGTCCTGCAGGCCGGTATCGCGGTGGCCCAACCGGACCTCTCGCACGCCGGTGGCATCACCGAGGTACGCAAGATCGCCGCGCTGGCCGAGACGTACGACGTGCAGCTCGCCCCGCACTGCCCGCTGGGTCCGATCGCCCTGGCCGCCTGCCTGCAGGTCGGGTTCGCCACGCCGAACTACCTGATCCAGGAACAGAGCATCGGGATCCACTACAACCTCGGTGCCGAGGTGCTGGACTACTGCGTCGACCAGCAGCCGTTGACCTTCGTCGACGGGTACGTCCAGCGTCTCACCGCCCCCGGGCTGGGCATCGAGATCGACGAGCAGGCGGTACGCGCGGCCGACAAGCGGGGCCACGCCTGGCGCAGCCCGATGTTCCGGCACCTCGACGGCTCCTACGCGGAATGGTGACCATGACACTCGACCTCCCCGCCGAACTCGCCGCGACCCGCCTCCTGGCGGTCATCCGTGGCACCGACACCGCCGCCGCGATCGCGGCCGGCACCGCCCTGCTCAGCGAGGGGGTGAGCGTGGTCGAGGTGGCCCTGACCACCCCCGGCGCGCTCACCGCCATCGAGGCGCTGCGCCAGGCCGCCCCCGAGGGCTGCCTGGTCGGCGCGGGCACGGTGCTCACCACCGCAGACGTCGCCGACGTGGCGGCGGCCGGGGCCCAGTTCGTGGTCACCCCGGCGGTGGTCGACTCGATCGGCGAGGCGGCCCGTCGCGGCCTGCCGGTGGCCGCCGGGGCGCTCACCCCGACCGAGGCGTACACGGCGGTCCGGCTGGGGGCCGGCGTGGTCAAGCTCTTCCCGGCCGCGGTGGGCGGTCCGGCGTACCTCAAGGCGATCCGCGACCCGTTCCCGGACCTGCCGCTCGTCGCGGTCGGCGGGGTGGGGCTGGCCGAGGTGCCCGCCTACCTGGCGGCCGGGGCGATAGCGGTCGGGGTGGGTGGACCGCTGGTGGGCGACGCCGCCTCCGGTGGCGACCTCGACGCCCTGCGGGCCCGGGCCCGGCAGTACCGGGCGGTGACCGACGGGGTGGGTGCCGCACCCGGGACGAACGGCGGCCGGTCGTGAGCGGTTACGACCTGGTCACCGCTGGCGAGACGCTGGTCTCCCTGCGCTCGTCGGGGCCGCTGGCCGTCGGCGGGCCGTTGACCATGCACCTGGGCGGCGCGGAGTCGAACGTGGCCATCGGCCTGGCCCGACTCGGCCACCGGGTGGCCTGGATCGGCCGGGTCAGCGACGACGAGCTGGGCCGGTTCGTGCAGCGCCAGCTGCGCGCCGAGGGCGTCGACACCAGCGGGGTCCGGCGGGACCCGGACCGCCCCGCCGGGCTGATGTTCCTGGAGCAGCGGACCTCCGACGTGACCCGGGTGCAGTACCACCGGGCCGGGTCGGCCGGGTCGGCACTCACAGTCGAGGACCTGCGGGGTCCGCTCTCGGCCGGCACCCGTCTGCTGCACCTGACCGGGATCACCCCGGCGCTGTCCGAGGCGGCGCACAAGGCGGTGCACTGGGCGGCGCGGGAGGCAGTGGCGATGGGCACGGCGGTCTCCCTCGACGTCAACTACCGGGCCAAGCTCTGGTCCCGGGAGCAGGCCCGGGCGGCGCTGACCCCGCTGGCCGGGTACGCGTCGCTCGTCGTCGCCTCCGCCGACGAACTGGACCTGGTCACCGCCCCCGACGCCGACGAGGCCGACGCGGTGACCGACCTGCTGGACCGGGGCGTACGGACCGTGCTGGTCAAGCTCGGTGCCGACGGCGTACGCGCCTACACCCGCGACGACGTCACCTACGTCCCGGCGGTGCCCGTCACCGCCGTCGACACCGTCGGAGCCGGGGACGCGTTCACCGCCGGCTACCTCTCCGGCCAGCTCGACGGGTTGGACCTCGTCGACAGGTTGCGCCGGGCGGTCACCCTGGGCGCCTTCGCGGTCGCCGGGCACGGTGACTGGGAGGGCCTGCCCCGCCGCGACGAGTTGTCCCTGATCGACGGCAGCGCCGCCGGTACCACCCTCCGCTGAGGCCCCTCCCTACGAGAAAGGCAGCCACCCGTGAAGATCGTCGCCGCCGACGTCATCGTCTCCAGCCCGGACCGCAACTTCGTCACTCTGAAGATCACCACAGAGGACGGTGTCACCGGGCTGGGCGACGGCACCCTCAACGGTCGCGAACTCTCCGTCGCCTCGTACCTGCGTGACCACGTCGCCCCGCTGCTGGTCGGCCGGGACGCACACAACATCGAGGACGCCTGGCAGTTCCTGTACCGCTCGGCGTACTGGCGTCGTGGCCCGGTCACCATGGCCGCTATCGCCGCCGTGGACGTGGCCCTGTGGGACATCAAGGCCAAGGCCGCCGGGATGCCGCTCTACCAGCTGCTCGGCGGTGCGTCCCGAACCGGGATCATGGCCTACGGGCACGCCTCCGGCCGGGACCTGCCGGAGCTGTTCGACTCGATCCGGAGGCACCTCGACGAGGGCTACCGGTCGATCCGGGTGCAGACCTCCGTCCCCGGCATCAACGCCGTGTACGGTGTGGCCGCCCAGCCCAGCAGCGACGGCAAGCGCTACGACTACGAGCCGGCCCAACGGATCCCGCTGCCGGCCGAGGAGGACTGGGACACCCGCGCGTACCTGCGTCACCTGCCCGGCGTGTTCGAGGCGGTCCGCAGCGAGTTCGGCCCGGAGCTGCCGCTGCTGCACGACGGCCACCACCGGATGACCCCGATCCAGGCCGCGAAGCTCGGCAAGGCCCTCGAACCGTACGACCTGTTCTGGCTGGAGGACTGCACCCCGGCGGAGAACCAGGAGGCGCTGCGGCTGGTGCGCCACCACACCACCACCCCGCTGGCCATCGGGGAGATCTTCAATACGGTGTGGGACTACCAGACCCTGATCCGCGAGCAGCTGATCGACTACGTGCGGTCGGCCGTCACCCACACCGGTGGCATCACCGCGATGCGCAAGCTGCTCGACTTCGCCGCCCAGTACCAGATCAAGTCGGGCATCCACGGCCCCACCGACATCTCGCCGGTGGGCATGGCCGCCGCCCTGCACCTGGACCTCGCCATCCACAACTTCGGCATCCAGGAGTACATGCGGCACGGGCCGCTCACCAACGAGGTGTTCCGGCAGTCCTTCACCTTCGCCGACGGGTACCTGCACCCGGGCACCCAGCCGGGCCTCGGGGTGGAGCTGGACGAGGAGGCGGCGGCCCGGTTCCCGTACCAGCCGGCGTACCTGCCCTACAACCGGCTCAAGGACGGCACCGTCCATGACTGGTGAGCCACCGCCGACCCGACACGTCGTGGTGATGGGGGTGTCCGGGGCCGGCAAGACCACAGTGGCCCAGGGCGTCGCCGAGCTGACCGGACTGACCTTCGCCGAGGCCGACGAGTTCCACTCCGAGGCCAACGTGGCCCAGATGCGGGCCGGGGTCCCCCTCGACGACGACGCCCGGTGGCCGTGGCTGCGGGCGCTGGCCGACTGGATGGGCGAGCGCCACCGGGCCGGGGTGTCCACGGTGCTGGCCTGCTCGGCGTTGCGACGGACCTACCGCGACCTGCTGCGGGAGGGGCCGCCGACAGTGGACTTCGTCCACCTCGCCGGGCCGACCGAGGTCATCAGGGAACGGATGTCCCTGCGGGCCGGTCACTACATGCCGGCGAGCCTGCTCGACTCGCAGACAGCGACGTTGGAGCCGCTGCTCCCCGACGAGCAGGGTGTCGTCCTGGACCTCCGACTCACCACGGAGGCCCTCGTCGAGGCCGCGGTCGAGCAGCTCGGCCTGTCGTTGCGCGACGACCCGCTCGGGGTGCCCGCGTCCGCCCGGCGGCGACCGCCGGCCGAGTCGCACCGGTAGACCACCCGGGGGCGCGGCGGCCGGGGTCCGCCGCCGCACCCCCGGGATCCGTACCGCTGGTGACCAGGGCGATCATTCCGGTCCTCCAGTAACGAATGCGTTTCCGGGTCTTGACAGTAACCCGAGTCCAATTACAAGATGACGTCTTGTAGAACGAGACACGGGAGGGGTGACCACGATGACGACCAGAACCGGAATCTGCACCCCACCCGTCCCACCGGTGCACACCCGGGCCCGGAACAACCCGAAGCGGCATGGCATCCGCTTCGGCGCCGCCGTCGGCGGCATCATGATCCTGTTTTGACTGAGCCGCCCCGCAGCCCGCTCTCGCAGCGGGCCGGTCGAGGACGCGTGTCGCAGGTCGACCGCGTCCACCGACAGCACGTGGGCCACCTGACACCCCAGTGAGGAAACCGTCCGTCGGACGGTTCCTCGGGCGTCGGCCGTGAATGGTCACCCGACTGCTTTCACCATTCCCACCTCGGGCTTATTCGGCAATTCAGTCGTCATCAGGAGCATGCGTCATGACTACCCTCAAGCCGATCCAAGGTCCCGCCGCCTGGCGCGGAGACGAGATCGCCACCAGCACCTCTTGGCAGTACCAGCTCAGCGCCCCCGAACTCGCCGAACTGGAGCGGGTCGGTCGACAGTTCGTCGACGACGACCCCGACCTGCGCACCGTCACCGCCGCGCGTTACCCCCTACCCACCCTCTCCGAAGGGCTCCTGCGATGGGCCGGCGACCTCGACGACGGCCCCGGCTTCGTCCTGGTACGGGGTCTGCGGGTCGAGCACTACAGCGACGCGGTGTCGGCCGCCGTCTTCTTCGTCCTCGGACTGCACCTGGGCACCCCGATGCGGCAGAACGAACTCGGTGACCTGGTCGACCACGTCCTGGCCACCTCCGACAAGACCCGGACCGATCCCACCGCCCTCGGCTCCAAGATCCGCGACAAGCTCGACTTCCACTCCGACAGCTCCGACGTGGTCGCCCTGCTCTGTCTGCGGACCGCCCGGGAGGGTGGGGCGAGCAGCCTGGTCAGCGGGGCCACGCTGTTCAACGAGGTGCTGGCCCGGCGACCGGAGTTGGCTCCGCTGCTCCTCGAACCGTGGTACTTCGACTGGTACAAGCAGGACCACGACGCCCCCGCCCCCTACTACACCTCGCCGATCGTCAGCTACGTCGAGGACACCTTCAGCATCTACGCCGGAAGCAAGATCATCTTCTCGGCGCAGGACTACCCCGACGTGCCGAGACTGACCGAGGAACAGACCGAACTCCTGCACCTGCTCGACGACATCGCCCGGGAGCCCGGCGTCGCCCTGGACATGGACTTCCGCCCCGGGGACATCCAGTGGCTGCTCAACTACGCCGCCCTGCACTCCCGGACCGCCTTCGTCGACTGGCCGGAGCAGGGCCGCCGTCGTCACCTGCTGCGGCTGTGGCTCCAGCGGGAGGTCGGCCGTCCCCTCGCGCCGAACTTCGGGCGCCACGTCGTGAAGTCCCGTACCGAGACCCGTGACGAGAGCACCTCCGACGACCTGGGCCGGTTCAGCATCCGCCTGGCGGCGCTGCCCCGGTTCGACTGGGGCCTGTAGGCAGACGGGACCGGGAAGGGACGAACATGGAGATTGGCCGACGAACCCGATCCGCTGCCCTCGGCATCCTGGGTGTGATCACCGTCCTGCTGGCCTGGCAACTGATCCGGGCCACCGACACGCTCCCCGAGAACTCCCTTCCCGGTCCGTTGCCGGTCCTGGGCAACCTGCCGGACCTGATCGCCTCCGCGGAGTTCCGGGCCGGCCTGGTCGACACGATCAGAACCTGGGCGATCGCACTGGGGCTGGCCACCCTCGTCGGGGTGGTGATCGGGGCCCTGTCGAAGGCGGTTCCGGGACTCGCGAGCCCGACGGCGGTCGCCGTGGACGCCTTCCGCTCGGTGCCCTCGACCGCCCTGATCCCGATCGCCATCCTGCTCTGGGGCCTGGGTACCGAGATGAAGGTGGCGGTGGCGATCTACGCGATCGTGTGGCCCATTCTGATCAACACCATCTACGGCCTCTCCGGCATCGAGCCGACCCGGATCGACGCGGCCCGGTCGATGCGATTCTCGTGGCTGCGCACCCAGATGTACGTCGCGCTGCCGACCGCCCTTCCCTCGATCTTCACCGGCATCCGCATCGCTTCGGGTGCCGCCCTGGTCGTCGTGATCAGCACCGAGTTGTTGGGTGCCCTGTCCGGAGTCGGGACGGTCCTCGTGGCGTACCAACGGGCGGGGCACGCGGACTATGTCATCGCCGGAACCCTGCTCGTCGGTGTCGTGGGGGTCTTCGTCTACGGCGCCATCACCTGGCTGGAGAACCGCATCGTGAGGTGGAAGTCCGTTGACTAGCCCGACGACCCGCACCGCGCCGGACGCACCGGCCACCGCGCCCGAGCCCCCACCCCCGACCCCGTCACGTCCCCACCTCGGACAGCGGGCCACCAGCCTCCTGCGTCCACTGCTGAACCTGTGGCTGCTGGCCGCACTGCTGGTGGGCTGGGAGATCTACGCGCGGGCCAACCCGACCATCTTCTTTCCCCCACTCTCCTCGATCCTGCGGCAGTTCTGGGCGGACTGGCTGTCCGGCCCGCCCACGCGCGCCTTCCTCTCCGACCAGTTCTTCACCGCGGTCGTACCGAGCATGTCCCGGTTGACGCAGGCGATGATCCTGGCGCTCGTCGTCGGAGTCGCCGGCGGGATGCTCGTCGCCCGTAACCCCGTCATCCGTGGCATGTACAGCCCGATGATCCGATTCTGGTTGGCCACCCCGAAGGTCGTGCTACTCCCTGTCGCCCTCCAGGTCTTCGGGGTCTCGGACGCGCTCAACATCTTCGTGATCTTCTTCGGCACCGTCTGGCTGATTATGATCAATACAGCCGACGGGGTGGCCGGCGTGAACGCCGCCTGGCTGCGGAGCGCGAGCAGCATGCGCCTGTCCCGGTGGCAGCTCTACCGCCACGTGATCCTGCCCGCCGCCGCACCGCAGATCATGGCCGGTATCCGGGTCAGCATCGGCGTCGGACTGATCATGGTCATCGTCTCCGAGTTCTACGCGACCACCGCCGGGGTCGGATACGAGGTCATGCGTTTCCAGGAGACCTTCGGCTACCTCCAGATGTGGTCCGCGTTCCTGCTCATCGCGATCATCGGCCTCATCCTCAACCTCGTCACCGCCGGGCTCGAACGGCGGGCCCTGCGCTGGCAACGCCGTACCGGCCTCGGTGCCCTGTGAGTCCCGAACCGACGGGAGGACCGTCATGACCCTGACCATCGACAACATCACCAAGAGCTACCCCTCCACAAAGGCCGGCCCTCGCCTGGCCCTGGCCCCCACCTCCCTCACGATCGGCCGCAACGAGTTCGTCTGCGTGGTCGGGCCGTCGGGCTGCGGCAAGTCGACGATGCTGATGATGATGGCCGGCCTGCTCAGCCCGACCGACGGGCAGGTACGACTCGGCGACACTCCCGTCACCGGCCCACCCGCCGGGCTGAGCGTCGTCTTCCAGGACTACGGACGGTCCCTCTTCCCCTGGATGAACATCCGTCGCAACCTCGCCATCGCCGGGCAGGCCGCCGGGCTCCCCAGGGCCGAGATCGCCGTACGGGTCGCCGAGGCCCTCACTGCGGTCGGCCTGCACAAGGTCGAACACCTCTACCCCTGGCAGATGTCGGGCGGCATGCAGCAACGGGTCGCGATCGCCCGGGCCCTCGTCGTCCGCCCCGACGTCATGCTCATGGACGAACCGTTCGCCGCCGTCGACGCCCAGACCCGCGCCGACCTCGAAGACCTGGTGCTCAAGGTACGGCACGACTATCAGATGACTGTCGTGTTCGTCACCCATGACATCGACGAGGCTGTCTACCTCGGAGACCGCGTACTGGTGATGCAGGCCAATCCCGGACGCCTCCTGCGCGACCTGCCCATCGACCTGCCCCGACCCCGCGACCAGGTCGGCACCAAGCTCGAACCACGCTTCGCACAACTGCGTAGTGAGATCTTCCGTCTCGTCATGCGTCCGGTCGAACCCGCAGCTTGATCCCCCCTTCTTCTCGCCCCGGCTGCCCAATCCCCTTCCAGCACCGTTCCCCCACCGGTCGGGCCGCCGGACCGAGAAACAACACCCCCGACAGTAAAATGAGAGGAAAAGTCATGCTATTCAGGACAAGAACCGCAGCGACAATCGGCAGCATCGTCTTGGCGGCCAGCACCGTTGCCGCCTGCGGCTCCGACACCACCCCGGGCAGCACCGACGACTCCGGCACGACAAGCATTCGCATGACCACGCTGTCGCTCTGCAACGAGCTGTCCCTCTACGCCCTCGACAAGGGAATCTTCACCAAGCACGGCCTGAACATCGAGTTGGTGAACGTCCAGTCCGGTTCCGCCGGCATCGCGGCGTTGCAGGGCGGTGCGGCAGACATCGCCTTCGTCAGCCCGCAGGGAATGCTGACCGCGATCGACAAGGGCGTGGATCTCAAGGTCATCTCCGACAGTGGGGAGACCACCGAGAACAGCCAGGGCCTCATCGTCAGCAACGCCTCTGGTATCAACGGGCCGGCCGACCTCCAGGGCCGAACGGTCGCGGTGAACGACCTCGGGGGCACCATCGTCACCCTGGTCAACAACTGGATCGAGGCCGCAACCGGCCAGAAGTCCACCGCGAAGTTCGTCGCCCTCGGCTTCGCCGACATCGAACCCGCGGTGGCGAACGGCAAGGTCGACGCCGGTGCCGTCACCGCAGCGGACGTCCACAAGATCACCACCAGTGGCAAGGGCAAGTCGATCGGCAACCCCACCTGGGAAGGGGTCGGGGCGACCCCGAACGCACTCTACGGGGTGACCACCTCCTGGCTGGAGAAGAACCAGCCGGCCGCCGAGAGCTTCGTGGCCGCCATGCAGGAGGCCGCCGACGAGGCCAAGGAACCCGCGAGCAACGCCGACAAGTTCGCCATCTTCGCCAAGTACTGCAAGAAGCCCGCCGAGGAACTCGCCGAGATCCCCGAGTTGGCCTACAGCGGATACATCAACATGACCGCGCTCGACAACGCGGTGAAGCTGTTCAAGGAGGCCGACATCCTCAAGCCCGACTTCGACGCGGCAGCCTCGGTCCCGGAGTTCGCCCGGGCCCGGTGACGGCACCCCTGCGCCCCACTCGACGCAGCAATGCACGAGTGGGGTGCAGTGTGGGTCCGACGAGCCGCACCCGGTCGACACCGACCGGCGTCGACACCGGTCGGGTCGCGGCCCGACCGTAGGGTGTCGGGGTGACCCCCGACCTCGACAGGCTCCGTGAACTCCTCGACGCGACCCCCGGCCTGGCCCGACGACCGGGGTGCGGCGTCGCCGAGCGGGACCTGCGCCGCGCGGAGGAACGCCTCGGGGCGCTGCCGGCGTCGTACCGGTGGTGGTCTGCCGAGTACGGCGTCGGATGGCTCGGCGCCGAACCCGTCGCCGTCGTCGGCCCACCCGGGTACGACGAGGAGCACGACAGCATCACCGCACCCTGGCGACACGACGACCGGCGGTTGTGCTTCCTCGTCGACGCCGACGGTGACGCGTACTCCTTCGCACTGGACCGTCGGCGGGGCGACGAGGCACCGGTGGTCCGCCGCAGCGCCCTCGACGGCGACGAGGAGCAGGTCGTCGAGTCGTTCGCGGGATTCCTCACAGTGACCGACGCCCTCGCCCGGGGGCTCGGCGACGGCCCGAACCCGACGATCGCTCACCTGTGGCGTCACACCCCCGGTGTCCTGCGCGACGACGGTGTGCTCGTCTACGGGCCGCACCTGATCGGGGAACGCAACGCCACCTTCGAGGTGCCCGCCTACGCCCCCGGGTGGGTCCTGGTCGGCGACGACAGCGGCGGCACCGGCCTGCTCATGCGACGCCACGGGCGCGACCGGACCAGCGTGTGGGCACTCGACCTCGGCGCGATAAGCGAGGACGTGACCGAGGACGGCGAGTTCGTCACCGACGACCTGGTCACCTGGCTGAGCCGGTGACCGGGGGCCGCCCGCCGTCGCGTCCGGCTCGGCCCGCCGGGCGGTACTCGCTGCGCAGCAGACCGTAGACGTGCACGTCGCGCCACCGGCCCTGGCGGAACTCGGCGCTGCGCAGGGTGCCCTCCAGGACGAAACCGATCCGCTCCAGGATGCGCTGCTCCGCCTCGTTCTCCGGCTGGGTGACCGCCTCGATCCGCACCACCGGGCTGTGGTCGAACAGGTAGTCGCAGAGCAGCCGCTGCGCGAGCAGCCCGACGCCCCGCCCCCGGGCCTCGGGCACCAGGGAGATCCCGATGCTCCAGTAGGTGCCGTTGCCCTGGCTCACCGCCGCCCAGGCGACGAACCCGACCGCCGCCCCGTCGGCGGTCACCGTCATCCGGCTGTCCTCGGCGCCGAGCCACCCGTCGGTGTCGAGACGTCGCCGCAGTTCACCGGAGTCCCGGTGGCCGTACCAGTTCGGTCCGATCAGGCCCGCCTCCAGGCGGAACCGGAGCAGGACGCCGAGGTCCTCGACGAGGATCGGACGCAACGCGACCTGTGGAGTGGTCATCGGGCCGACTCCGGTTCGGGCTCCGCGTCGCGCGGACCGGTCGACTGGGGAGGCACCGGGGCCGCCTCGGGTGACGCGCCGCCGGACCGTCGCCGCAGCACCGCCGACCACCGGACCTGGGTGACAACCAGCCCCGAGATCACCAGCAGGGCGGCGAACACCTTGACCGCGCTCAACCGCTCACCGAGGACGATCATCGAACTGGCCATCCCGAACAGCGGCACGAGGAGGGTCAGCGGGGCGACCAGGGCGGTGGAGTAGCGCCGGAGCAGCCGGTTCCAGACGGCGTACCCGAAGAGGGTCGTCGGATAGACCAGGTAGAGCACCGACCCGACCGAGGCCCAGGAGAGGTCGGTCAACGAGTCGGCCACCGAGGCGGGACCGCTCAACCAGAGGGTCAGCAGCAGCAACGGGACCGGGGGAATCAGGCTCGACCAGACCATGAAGGCGAGGAAGTCCTCGGTCTGGGCCTTCTTCACGATGATGTTCGCCAGCCCCCACGAGGCCGCCGCTCCGGTCACCAGCAGGACCCCGAGCACCGTGGCGGAGCCGTCGGAGACCCCGGCGGCGATGAGCGCCATGCCACCGGCGGCGAGCGCCATGCCCGTCACCTGCGCGGGGTTCACCCGCTCACGGAAGACCAGGGCGGCCAGACCGATGGTGAAGAAGACCTGGAGCTGGAGCACGATCGAGGCGAGTCCGGCCGAGAGCCCGGCGTCGATACCGGCGAAGAGGAGACCGAACTGGAAGAACCCCAGCACCAACCCGTACGACGCCAGATGGCGGAACGGAACGTCGGGCTTCTTGAAGAAGAAGATCGCCGGAAGGCAACAGAGCGCGAACCGCAGGGTCGCCAGCAGGTACGGGTCGAAGGAGTCGAGTCCGATTCGGATGACGACGAAGTTGAAGCCCCACACCAGCGTGACGACCACGCCGAGTGCCAGGTGCCCGATGGACAACGGAACCGCCGATCATGAAATGCCCCGGCTGCCGACGAGCCGGGAGGCAGAGACCTTATGTGGAATTCTCACGGGGTGCGCCTACGGCCGTGGACAGATCAGGCAGCTCACGATTCTTCATCCCCTCCTGTCCGGTGTCAACCCGCCGACGGGGTGGGTCGCAGCGGGTCGCCCGCCCCTGGTTCGTCGAGGTCGGACGAGGCGAGAATATATCCGAGTTGGAGCCGGTTGCGTGCCCCCAACCCGCCCATCAGATCCGCGATGTGCCGCTGACAGGTACGAAGGGACAATCCGACGCGCTGCGCGATCCGGACGTCCGGTTCACCGGTGATCAGAAGTGACGCGATCGCCCGTCGGACACCCCGTACCGCCGTCGAGGTGTCGCGTCGGTAATTGGTGATCGACATTGGCGAGGCACCGTTCCAACAGCGCTGGAAGCCGTCCACCATGAATGCGACGATGTTCGGGTCGCGGACCACAGCGGCACCGTCGTCGGAGTCCGACAGTCCGATGACCGCCACCCGACGGTCGAATATCAGACAGCGGGCGAAGCCGTCGGCGCTGGTCCGCACCTCTCCCCCGAGGGCGCTCACGTGACTGGCGAAGGCACTCGTCGCCGGGCTGAACCGGGCGGTGTGCTGGTAGAGGGTCAGCATCCGGACGCCCCGACGCAGCAGCCGGTCGGTGCGGTCCAGGCTCTCGGTCAACACCTCCTCGGCCCGGCCACCCCCGGGCTGGGAGGCGAGCACCTCGTCGGTGGCCTCGGCGGCGAGACCGGTGATCAGCTGGCGGACATGGGTCCGATCCGGCACCACCTGGGACCGGTCGGACCGACCTTCGTCCAGGCTGCGTTCGTAGGCGGCGGTCAGGGAGGCCAGTTCGCCACCGAGCAGTCGGACCCGGTCCTGCGCCAGGTCGATCTCGCGTTGCAGGGGGCTCAGCACGCAGGACCGGGCCAGGTCCGGCGAGACCGGGACCAGCCGCCCGCCGCCCGGGTCTCCGGGGCGCAGCAGCCCGACCTCCAGCAGGACCCGGACGGCATCCTCGGCCTCGGCCTCGGTCAGCGACAAACTGACTGAGACAGCCCGGGAATCGGTTTCCTTCCGAGTAAGGGCATCAAGGTAGACAAGACGGGCATGAATGGTTAGCTGCGGCATGTCGAGCGCGAAGTTTGTCCGATTCATCAAGCTTCCACCCCTCATCTTTCCGCCAGCAACAACATGACCCTCGATCGGCCTGGCCGTTCCGGTCGACAAAGGCCATGATATTGCGAGGTCCATCCGTGGCCATCTATTGACATTGTGAGATCAACGTGTACGACACGGCACCCACCACGGGATTGATCCGCTTCCGGCCCGTGCCACGTGCTCCAGCGCTCGCCGATCTTGGATGGGGAAAGAAATGCCTCGAAGTAAGTCGTACAACACGTACGCGTCTCTGAAGCGACCGGAGTTCCGCAAGCGCGTCGACGATCTCCTGCTCAAGTTCGAGCGCGACTTCTACGCCCAGAACCAGGGCGCCGAGGGCATGCTCAAGCAGGAACAGTTCAGCCTCGACCTCTACAAGCGACACAACGTCGAGACGATGATCCGAATCGGGTTGAAGCGGGCCATCGACCCGCTGGTCGCCAACTACTGGGCCACCCGGGATCCGCAACTGTGCAAGGAGTGGGGCCTCTACGGCGCGGAGGAGGGTCGCCACGACCGGATGTTCGCCGGCGACCTGCACAAGGTGGGGATGAGCGACGAGGAGATCTACGCGATCCGTCCGACGTTCGCCACCGAGATCCTCAACGGGTACTTCTACTACACGATGGCCACCGAGGGTCCCCTGGCCGCGATGATCAGCGGGTTCTACCTGGAGTACATCGCCGGCAAGACCCAGCCGGACTGGCTCGACGTGATGGAGCAGCACGTCGGCGCGGAGAACACCAAGGGTGCCCGCGCCCACCTCGCCCTCGACGAGGAGGACGACCACGTCGACATGGTCTGGAACATGATCATGCGGACCATCGAGACCGAGGAGGACGAGGAGCGCTTCGTCGCGCACCTCATCAAGATCAACGCGCTCTTCGTGTCGTACTTCGTCGAGGTCTACGCCGCCACGGTGCTCGGCGCGGGCGTCGACCCCTCCGCCCTGGCCCAGGCCGCGCCCACCGCAGCCCTGAAGACCAACCTGGCGACCCAGGCCTCCCTGGTCTGACCCGTCCCACCCGTGCGGCACGCCGACCGCCCGACCCCCTGTCCGGGCCGGCCGGCGGGCCGCACGGTGACGCCCAACGGAGGATGACGATGCGATTCGACTGGCCCACGACCCTGCCGGAGCAGGATATGCGGGACATGATCACGCTGATGGACTCGGTCGCCGTACGCGAGATGACCCTCGGCTTCGTCGAGCCCCTCGGCGAGGAGGCGGGTCTGGCGCTGATGCGGGCGTTCGAGGACGACCTACGCCGGGGTGCCCTGCACCTGCTCACCGCCCGCGCCGACGACGGCCACATCGTCGGCATGGTGACGCTGGCCCGGGCACCGCTGCCCGCCCGCCGTCACGTCGTCGACCTGCGCCGCTGCGTCATCCACCCGGCCCACCGTGGTCAGTTCCTCCTTGAGGGATTCGGGCACACCGTCGCCAGGGCCGCCCAGATGGGCTGCGACCTGATCACCCTGGAGGTCCGCGACGACGGCCCCCTGCAGCTGTGGGAGCGTCTCGGGTTCACCGAGTACGGCAGGATGCCCGACTACGCCCGACGCGACGGCAGGTCCGTCACCGGCCACTTCCTCTGTGCCCGACGCGCCGACCTCGAGGCGCACTTCCAGCGCACCGGCAGCTGGCTGCACGACATCCGAACCACGGTCACCGCCGCCTGACCCCCCACCCCACCCTCCCCCTGAGGACCCACCCATGTCCAAGATCGCCGTACTCACCAACGACCTGCAGTACGAACTCGTCGAGAAGAACCCGGAGCGGGTCGCCGCCGTCACCGCCGCCACCCCGCACTTCACCGCCTTCCTCGACGGGATCCGACGCCGGGGCCACCACGTCTTCCACCTGCAACTGGTCAACGACCCCGACGACCCGAACGCGGAACGGTACGACGGCTACCTGCCCGTCCAGAAGGGCACCCACGGCGCGGAGGTCATCACCGAGTTCGTCGCCCCCGAGGACGTCGTGGTCGAGAAGGCGAAGGACAGCGGCTTCTACGAGACCGACCTGCACGACCGGCTCCAGGCGCTCGGCGTCGACACCGTACTGATCACCGGGATGCAGACCCAGATCTGCGTACAGACCACCGCAGCCGACGCCTTCTTCCGCGGCTACAACGTGTGGGTCCCCTCCGACTGCGTCGTCTCGGCCCGCCCCGAGGACCGCGACCGGTCGCTGGAGTGGCTGGCCGGGTACTGCGCCACGGTGGTCACCTCCGACGAGGTCCTGGCCGTGCTCGACGAACAGGGCGCGCTCCCCCGCAAGGTCATCAAGACCCCCTGACCCACCGTCGACCACCAAGGAGTCCAGTCGTGACCCAGCACAGCCACCCACCCGACGACCACATCGTCCTCGACCACGGCACCGGCGCCCAGTTGAGCCACGAACTCCTCGACGTCATCGTCGAGACCCTCGGCGACGTCTACGTCGGGGTGATGGAGGACAGCGCCGTGCTGACCCTCGACAGTCCCCGGATCGCGATGACCACCGACTCGTTCGTCGTCGACCCGCCCTTCTTCGGCAACGGCGACGTCGGGAAGATCGCCGTCTGCGGCACCGTCAACGACCTGGCCGTCGCCGGCGCGACACCCCGGTACCTGACCCTGGGCATGATCCTGGAGACCGGGTTGCCGATCCGGCGGCTCGTCCAGGTCCTGACCTCGATCCGGGAGACCGCCCGCGAGGCCGGGGTGCAGATCGTCTGCGGCGACACCAAGGTCGTCCGCGCCGGTGAGGCGGACCAGATCTACCTGAACACCGCCGGGGTGGGCGTCTTCCACCGCGAGCCCCTGCGGATGAGCGCCGTCCGCCCCGGCGACCGGGTCGTGCTCAGCGGGCAGATCGGCAACCACACCGTCCACCTGCTCTCCATCCGTGAGGGCCTCGGCTTCGAGACCCGGGTCCTCAGCGACTGCGCGCCGCTCAACGGGATGCTCGACACCGTCCTCGGCAAGGTCGCACCGGACGCCGTCCGGTCGATCCGCGACGTCACCCGGGGTGGGCTCGCCGCCGTCCTGCACGAGTACGCCGCCCACACCGGCCGGATCATCACTGTGGACGCCCCTACCCTGCCCGTCCAGGCGGAGACCGCGATGGCCGCCGACATGCTCGGCATCAACCCCATCCACACCGCCAACGAGGGCTGCGCGGCGCTCTTCGTCGACCCCGCAGCCGAACAGGACGTCCTCGCCGCGCTGGCCTCCCACCCGTACGGCGTCCACGCCACCACCGTCGGCGTGGTCACCGAGCGGACCGGCCCCGGGGTGGTGATCCGCGACGCCGACGGCAGGGAGTCGGTCCTGGAGGAGATGCGCGGCGCCGAACTCCCCCGGCTCTGCTGAGCGTCGGCATGAGCGTGACACAGGCCGACCGGGAGGTCTGGCGGATCAGGGTGACCGGGGTCGTCCAGGGCGTGGGCTACCGCCCCTTCGTCTACAAGTTGGCCCACGAACACGGACTGTCCGGGTGGGTCTACAACGACGCCGAAGGTGTCCTGGTCGAAGCCGGGGGCAGGCCGGACCGGCTGACCCTCTTCGCGGGTCAGCTCCGCACCGCCGCACCGGTGCTGGCCCGGGTCGACGCGGTCTCGGTCACCCGGGGGCTGCCGGTCACCGGGGGCAGCGCCGACCCCTTCACCATCGTCACCAGTCGACACTCCGGGCACCGCAGCGCCCTCGTCCCCGCCGACACCCACGTCTGTGCGGACTGCCTCGCCGAACTCCGCGACCCCACCGACCGGCGGTACCGCTACCCGTTCGTCAACTGCACGAACTGCGGCCCCCGCTACTCGATCGTGCGGGACCTGCCCTACGACCGGGCGCAGACCACCATGGCCGGTTTCACCATGTGCCGGCCGTGCGCGGCCGAGTACACCGACCCCCTCGACCGGCGCTACCACGCACAGCCCAACGCCTGCCGGGACTGCGGTCCCCGGCTGCTGTTCGCCACCGACGGCGCCCTGACGACGGCCGAGGGCGACGAGGCCCTGCGGGAGTGCGCGGCGGCGCTCGCCCGGGGCGCTGTCGCGGCGGTCAAGAGCGTCGGCGGCTTCCACCTGGCCGTGGACGCCGGAAACGCCGAGGCGGTGGCCCGGCTGCGACGGCGCAAGCGCCGCGACTCCAAGCCCTTCGCCGTCATGGCCCGGGACCTGTCGACGGCCCACCGGTTGGTGGAACTCTCCACCGCCGAGGTGGAGCTGCTCACCAGCCCGGCCCGGCCGATCGTGCTGGCCCGCAGACGTCCCGGCGTCCTGCCCGACACCATCGCCCCCCGCAACCCCAACCTCGGGGTGATGCTGCCCTCCGCCCCGCACCACCACCTGCTCCTTGACGAACCCGGACTCGACACCCTGGTGATGACCAGCGGGAACATCTCCGGGTACCCGATCGCCTACCGCAACGAGGAGGCCCTGGCCCAGCTCTTCGAGATCGCCGACGTCATGCTGCTGCACGACCGGGACATCGAGACCCGGGTGGACGACTCGGTGGTACGGCTGTCCAGCCACCCCGACCTCGCCGAGCCGGTCCTGACCTTCCTGCGTCGGGCCCGGGGGTACGCGCCGTACCCCGTCGAGGTGGGGCGGCCGCTGGAACCCGTCGTCGCCTACGGCGCGGAGCTCAAGACCACTGTGGCGTTGAGCAGCGGCACCCGGGTCCACCTCAGTCAGCACATCGGCGACCTGAAGAACGACGAGACCTTCGCCTCGCACCGGCGTACCGCCGAGCACCTGGCCCGGCTCTACGACCTCGACCCCCGGGTCCGGGCGTACGACCTGCACCCGCAGTTCCGGTCGGTCACCACCGCCGCCCGGGACCGCCCCGACGCGGGGACTGACGAGTTCGTCCAGCACCACCACGCGCACATGGCCTCCTGCATGGCCGAGAACGGGCTGACCGGCCCCACCATCGGGGTGGTCTTCGACGGTGCCGGGTACGGCGCTGACGGCACCGTCTGGGGTGGGGAGTTCCTCCACGGCGACTACGCCGACGTCGACCGGGTCGCCCACCTGCGACCGATCCCGCTCATCGGCGGCGACCAGGCAGTCCGGGAACCGATCCGGACCGGTTTCGCCCTCGCCGTCGACGCCTTCGGTGACCCCGACGCCGCCACCGGGGCCTTCCCGGTGCTGGGCACCCTCACCGAACAGCACCGGCACGTCTACCACACGATGGCCCGGCGCGGGATCAACTCCCCACCGACGTCGAGCGTGGGACGCCTCTTCGACGGCGTCGCCGCCCTGCTCGACGTCTGCCTGCGCGCCGAGTACGAGGCCCAGGGGCCGATCGAGTTGGAGGGCCTGCTGGAACGGGACCTCACCCCGGAGTCCGGCTACCGCTTCGCCACCGACACCACTGGCGACACGACGGTGCTCGACCCCCGGCCGGTGCTCCGCCGGATCGCCGCCGACCTGGCCGACGGGGTCACCCCGGCCCGGATCAGCCGACGCTTCCACACCGCCGTGGTCGAGGCGGTGGTCGAACGCTGCCTCGCCGTCCGCGCCACCACCGGGACCCGGCAGGCAGTGCTGTCCGGCGGGGTCTACCTCAACGAGTTCCTGCTGGTCAACTGCCTCACCACGCTCACTCGGCAGGACATCGACGTGCGGTGTCACCACCAGGTACCCACAAACGACGGAGGGATCGCCCTCGGTCAGGTCCTGGTCGCCGACGCCCGTACCAGACAAGGACGCCGCCACCGATGAACCCTCCCGAGGACGCCTACACCTTCGTCCGCGAGCGCGAGTCCAGCGCCCGCACCTACGCCAACGCCGTCCCCCGGGTCCTGGAGCGGGGTCGGCTGACCCGGATCCACGACACCGACGGAAACTCCTACCTGGACTGCCTCACCGTCGCCGGGACCCTGGCGTTGGGGCACAACCATCCGGTGGTGACCGCCCGGGTCCGCGAATACCTCGACTCCGGCCAGATGCAACAGGCCCTCGACTTCACCACCCCGGCCAAACACGCCTTCCTGCGTACCCTCTACCGGCACCTGCCACCCGGGTTCGCGGCCACCGCCAAGGTGCAGTTCTGCGGGCCCTCCGGCGCGGACGCGGCCGAGGCGGCGGTGAAACTGTTCAAGTCGGCCACCGGCCGCCGGACGGTGCTCACCTTCCACGGCGCCTACCACGGGATGACGGCCGGGGCGCTGAGCCTCACCGGCAACCTGCGGGCCAAGGAGCGGGTCGCCTCCCTCATGCCGGACGTCCACTTCCTGCCCTACCCGTACGCCTACCGGTGCCCGTTCGGGCTGGGCGAGCCGCAGGGCAGCACCGTCGGCCTGCACTACATCGAGCGGGTCCTGACCGACCCGGAGAGCGGGATCACCCGCCCGGCAGCAGTCATCGTCGAGGCGGTCCAGGGCGAGGGTGGTGTCGTACCGGCTCCCGTCGAGTGGCTGCGCGGCCTCCGCGCGATCACCGCCGCCCTGGACGTCCCGCTCGTCGTCGACGAGATCCAGTCCGGTGTCGGCCGGACCGGCACCATGTTCGCGTTCGAGGCCGCCGGCATCGAACCCGACGCCATCCTGATGTCCAAGGCCGTCGGGGGCGGTTTCCCCCTCTCCCTGGTGCTCTACCACGAACGCTACGACGGGTGGCTGCCCGGTTCGCACGCCGGGACCTTCCGGGGCAACCAGCTCGGCATGGTCGCCGGGGCGGCCACCCTCGACGTCATCGAGGCCGAAGGGCTGGTCGCGTCCGCCGCCACCAAGGGCGCCCTCCTCGGTGACCTGCTCAAGGACCTGGCGCACCGCCACCCCGAGATCGGTGAGGTACGCGGCCGGGGCCTGATGTGGGGACTGGAGATCGTCGACCCGCAGGGCCGACCCGACGCACTCGGCAGCCTTCCGGCCGACGGGGCCCGCACCACCGCCCTCAAACGCCGCTGCCTGGACAACGGCCTGTTGACGGAGAGCGGCGGACGGCATGGCGCCGTGCTCCGGCTGCTGCCACCTCTGACCATTACCGAGGAGGAGATCACCGAGTTGGCCGACCGGCTGGAGAAGTCCTTCGACTGACCGGACCGGCCGGGCACACCCGACGAACCCGAGGACGGAACAGTGGACCAGCGCACCGACGTCGACCAGTGGCGGGTCGAGTTCGACGCCGACATCGAATTCAGCAACGGCGGGGCCCTGCAGGTGCAGGGATTCCGGCTCGACATTCCCGGCAGCGACATCGCCGAGGACGACCTGGGCGACCTGCTCGTCGGTCACCTCGGCCTGCTGATGGTCGGCCGGACCGTCGTCAAGAACAAGACCCTGCTCCGGGAGGCGCACAAGGGGTCCCGGGGAGTCGCCACCGCCGCCGCGCCCCGGCGACCCGTCGACCTCACCGGTACGGCCACGGTGCTGCGGCGGGGTCCGGTCGACAGGGACCGGGGCCGGAGGGACCTCCACGGGCTGGTCGACCTGCCCGGGGTACTGGTCCGGCTCACCGGCAGCAGGTCGACAACCGTCGACAGGTCGGCGCTGGTGCCGTACGAGGTCGCCGGACACGCGGTGGTGCTGCACACCGGCGGCACCGGCGGCACGGCCGGACCCCGGTTGACGGCCGCCGCCGCCACCTGGCTCGCCGACCAGGGGGCCGCCCTGGTCGGCACCGACGGCCCCGCCCTGGACCCCGTCGAGGGCCTGCTCACCGGGCGGGGTGTGCCCACCCTCGGCCACCTCACCGGCCTGGACGGGCTGCCGCCGAACGGTTTCCGGCTGCACGCCGTCCCCACCGACGACGTCGGCGGGGTCCGGGCCTACGCGACAGCAGACGGCCACTGACCCGGCGACCGCCGACTCCCCCACGGAAGGACACCATGTCCACACTGTTCGCCTCCCTCGGGCCCGCGCTGCCCGATCTGGAGGAGCTCTACCGCACCCTGCACGCCCAACCGGAGTTGGCCTTCCAGGAGGAGAAGACCGCGCTGACGGTGGCCGACCGCCTCACCGACCTCGGGTGGCAGGTCACCACCGGCGTCGGGCGTACCGGCGTGGTGGGGGTGCTGCGTAACGGCGACGGGCCGGTGGTGATGCTGCGCGCCGACATGGACGCCCTGCCGGTGCGGGAACAGACCGGCCTGCCGTACGCCAGCTCGGTGACCGCCGTCGACGAGGCGGGCAACCCGGTCCCGGTGATGCACGCCTGCGGTCACGACCTGCACGTGACCTGCCTGCTCGGGGCCTGTGCGGTCCTCACCGCCGAACGGGACTGGCAGGGCACTGTGGTCGCCGTCTTCCAACCCGGGGAGGAGAGCGGGTACGGGGCACGCGCCATGGTGGACGACGGGCTCTTCGAACGATTCGGCACCCCGGACGTGATCCTCGGTCAGCACGTCGGGCCCGGACCGGCCGGTGTCGTGGCCACCTGCACCGGCACCGTCATGGGGGCCACCGACAGCATCAGGGTCCGGCTCTTCGGCCGGGGCGGGCACGGCTCCCGGCCGGAGGCCACCGTCGACCCGGTGGTGATGGCCGCCTCGCTGGTGCTGCGCCTACAGACGGTGGTCTCCCGGTCGGTGGCGGCCCAGGAACCGGTGGTGGTCACGGTGGGGGCGCTGCACGCCGGGACGACCGCCGCGGTCATCCCCGACGAGGCGGAGCTGGCCATCAACGTCCGGACCTCCTCCGCGGCGGTCCGGGAACGGGTCGTCGAGCTGATCGGACGGCTCGCCCGGGCCGAGGCCACCGCCGCCGGGGCGACCGTCGAACCGGAGATCACCTCCGTCTACCACCTGCCCGCGACAGTCAACGACGCCGCCGCGACAGCCCGGGTCGCCGACGCACACCGGTCCTTCTTCGGCCCCCAACGGGTCCTGCCGATCCCACCCACCACGGCCAGCGAGGACTTCGGCATCCTCGGGTCGGCGTGCGGCGCCCCCTCGGTGTACTGGTTCTTCGGCGGGATCGAGCCGCAGCGCTACCTCGCCGCGAGCCGGGCCGGTCGGGTGGACGAGGACATCCCGCAGAACCACGCCGCCACGTTCGCCCCGGTGGTCCAGCCCAGCCTCGCCGTGGGCGTACAGGCCATGGTCACCGCGGCCCGGGCCTGGCTGGTGGCACCGGGCACGCCGGACGGACCCGCAGATGGCAACCGCGACTGACCGCCGCCGCCACGTGGTGGTGCTGCACCGGTGGCGGGACCACCACGCCCGCTACGCCGACTACCTCGACCACCACGCCGAGCGGGTCACGTACATCACCACCGCCCTGGCCGCCGCCTCGGTCCCGGCCAGCGCCGCCGAGGTGGTGGTGGTCGACGCCACCGACGACCTCACCGCCACCGACGCCGCCCTGCGCCGACTCTCCGACCGGTTCGGTACGCCGGACCGGCTGGTCGCGCTCAACGAGGGCGACCTGGACACCGCCGCAGCCCTCCGGTTGCGGCACGGCCTGGCCGGGCAGCTCCCCGACCAGCTGGCCCGTTACCGGGACAAGCTGCTGATGGCGCGCCGGGTCGCCGACGCCGGGCTGCCGGTGCCCCCGTTCGCCGACGCCCCGACAGTCGACGCGGTCCGGGACTTCGCCGACCGGCACGGGTGGCCGGTGGTGATCAAACCGCGCTCCGGCACCGCCAGCCGAGGCGTGGCCCGACTCGACGGCGACGCCGACCTGGCGGGACCGACAGCGATCGGCAGCGAGCCGTACCTCGTGCAGCGTTTCGTCGACGCGCAGATCCTGCACGTCGACGGGTTGTGGGAGGGCGACAGGTTGGGGGCCTGGCGGGCCTCGCGCTACCTCAACACCTGCGCGGAGTTCACCGACGGGGCGTACCTCGGCTCGGTGGAGATCGACGACGAACCGTCCCTGACCGCGATCGGGGAGTTCACAGCGGCCGTCTGCGCCGCCTTCTCCGCCCAGCCCTGGGTGTTCCACCTGGAGACGTTCATCGAGCGCGGGCCGGACGGGACACCCCGGTTGAGTTTCCTGGAGGCCGGTGCCCGGGTCGGCGGGGCGGAGATCCCGTTCATCTGGCGGGAGGTGCACGGCGTGGACCTGGTCGCGGCGGCGATCGACATCCAGCTCGGTCGGGTGCCGCTGCTACCGGCTCCGGAACACCACGAGGTGGGCGGCTACCTCCTGTTGCCCACCCCGGTCCCCGCACCCTGCCGGGTGACCGACGCCCGGTGGCGCGACGACACCCCGGTCGGCGGCGGACCGTACACGATGGTCGCCCCACCGCCGGGCACCGTCATCCCCAGGACCGGGGGGTACGAGCACGTCGGTGCCCGGTTCCGGTTCCGGGGCAGTTCCTCGGGGAGCGTCGAGGCCGCTATCCGCACCACCGCCGGGGCCTACCACCTGGCCTGTGTCCAGGTCTCCGACTGACCCCGCGAACCCGCAGTCCGCGAATCCGCAGTCCACGAGCCCGTCGAACGTGAGCAGGAGGACCATCCCGTGACCCCCGAGGCTCCCCGCCTGATCCTGGTCGGCAGTCGACTCCAGGCGTACCGGGAGTACGCACTGGCCGCCCTGGCCGAGACGTACGAGGTCGTCCTGGTCTCGCCCGAGGCCCCGACGTGGCAGGCGCGCTACGTCGAGACCCACCGGATCGCCGACACCACCGACGGCGCCAAGCTCTTCCCGGCCGTCTCCGACCTGCGCGGCGAGGTCGCCGACGCCGCCGTTGTCACCTGGGACGAGTGGTCCCTCGTCGCGGTCGCCGAGGTGGCCCGACGGCTGGGCATGCGTCACCTCGGCGTCGAGGCCGCACGGACCTGCCGGGACAAGTACGCCGCCCGGCAGGCGATGCAGGCCGCCGGCCTGCGACCGGTCCGCCACGGCCTCGCCCACGACCTCCCGGAGGCGGTCACGGTGGCCGACACGATCGGCTACCCGGTGGTGGTCAAGCCCCGGTCCCTGGGGGGCAGCTACGGGGTCACCGTCGTGGACGGCCCGAGCGACCTGCCCGCCGCGTACCGGCTCGCCGCCACCACCCACCTGCCCGGCGTCCGCAGCCCCGAGGGGGTGTTGATCGAGGAGTACCTCTCCGGTCCCGAGATCAGCGTGGAGAGCATCGTGCTCGACGGGGTGGCCGAGCCGGTCTTCGTCACCCACAAGCGGCTGGGCGCCCCGCCGTACCCGGAGGAGGCCGGTCACCTGGTCGGCCCGTGGCGCCACGAACCGTGGGCCGACGAGGTGGGCACCGTGGTCCAGGACCTGCACCGGGCGGTCGGGGCGGACTGGGGGGTCACCCACACCGAGCTGAGGCTCACTCCGGACGGACCTCGGCCGATCGAGATCAACGGCAGGCTCGCCGGTGACCTCATCCCGCACCTGGGTGCCCTGGCGACCGGGATCGACCTGGCCCGGGCCGCCGCGGAGATCGCCTTCACCCGGATCCCGACGATCCGGCCGACCCGGGACCGTACCGCGGAGATCCGCTTCCTGTACCCCGCCCACGGCGGGACCGTGCAGCGGGTCGAGTTGCCCGACCCGGCGGACGTACCGGGGCTGGTCGCCGCGGTGCCGCTCGCGACGCCCGGGGACCGGATCGCGCCGCCACCGCACGCCCTGACCCCCCGTACCGCCGCGCTGGTCGCGGTCGGCGACGACGCCCGCGACTGCCGCCGCACCCTGGACCGGGCGGAGGACGCGAGCCGCGTGGTAGTGGCCGCCCCGCCGCAGGAGCGGCTCGGCGCGCCGTACGAGAACGCGGTGACCCGTCGGTTCCTGGACCACCGGCGGGGCGCCCACCGGATGACGGTCTCCGGGGTCCGGGGCGACGACTGGTTCCGCTACGGCGCGGGTGGGGGCGAGGGACTGAACCGCCCGGTCCTGCTCGGCGCGGGGGAACTGACCCGTCTGGAGGCCGACCTGGCGGGGTTCTTCGACCTGATCGCCGGGCTGCCCCGCCGACTCTTCGACGGCGACCTGCGCCGGTTCGCCGTCGAGGTCGGCATGTCCCCGGTCCAGACCGACCTGGTGCTGCGCGGTGCCGGACCGGCGCTGGCCCCCCTGGCTCGGGCCGACCTCTACCGGCAGACCGACGGCTTCCGGTTGATGGAGCTCAACACCGGCAGCTCCCTCGGGGGCTGGCAGATGGGCATCTTCGGGCGGGCGCTGGCCCGCGACCCGGAGTTCGCCCGGTTCGCCGCCGACGAGGGGTTGACCTTCCCGGACCCGCTCGCCGAGATCGTCTCGGTGTTGCGGTCCCGCGCGCCGCACCTGGACCGGATCCACCGCCCGCTCCTGGCGATCACCGACTGGCCGGAGGGGTTCGCGAAGACCAAGTGCTGGATGGACTTCGTCGTGCCCGGCTTCACCGACCTGGGCTTCGACACCGTGGTCTGCCACCTCGACCAGTTCGACTACGTCGACGGTGAGGTCCGGCTCGACGACCGGCGGGTGGACGTCGTCTACCGGATGTTCCTGCCCGGTGAGATGCCCGACGAGCAGCGCACCTACGACCGGGTGGAGCCGCTGTTCGACGCCGTCGAACGGGGCACCGTGGAGTTGTTCGCCCCCCTCGACAGCGAGCTGTACGGCAACAAGGGCAGCCTGGCGCTGCTCAGCGACGAACGCAACAGGCACCTGTTCACCGCCGAGGAGACGGCCCTCGTCGACAGGCTCCTGCCGTGGACCCGGTTCCTGCGGGAGGAGCAGGTGAGCGTGGCCGACGACCGGGTGGACCTGGTGCCGTACGCGCTGGCCAACCGGGAGCAGCTGGTGCTCAAGCCGACACTGCTCTACGGCGGCGTCGGGGTGACTCCCGGCTGGACGGTCGACCAGGACGAGTGGGAGCGCCGGATCCGGGACGCGGTGGACGGGCCGTACGTGGTGCAGCAGCGGGTGCTGCCGACCACCGAACGGTTCCGCTCCGACACCGGTCCCGGGTTCGACCGGATGGCCGTGGCGTACGGCGTCATGCTGATCGGGTCCCGGTACGCGGGCACCCTGGCCCGGGCGGTCCCGGACCCGTCGGTCGGCATCGTGAGCATGCTCAACGGCGCGCAGATCGGGTGTGTCTTCCACGTCCACGACGAGGAGGCGGCCCCGACGGGACCCGGGACCTCCGGCGGGGAACCGGTCCACGCCGACGCGCCGGTCGTGGACGCGCGGGCATGAGGAAGGCACCCCCCGACGGCCTTTGGAACGACGGCCAGTTCCTGCGGTTCTGGGCCGGGGAGGCGATCTCGCAGGTGGGCGCACAGGTCACCCAGCTGGCCCTGCCCCTGACCGCGGTCCTGGTGCTGCACGCCGGGGCCTCGCAGGTGGGCCTGCTCAACGCCGCCTCGTACGCCCCGTTCCTCGTGGTGACCCTCCTGGTGGGGGTCTGGGTGGACCGGGTACGCCGACGCCCACTCATGATCGCGGCGAACGTCGGTCGGGGGGTGTTGGTCAGCCTGGTCCCGCTGCTGGCGGTGGCCGGTCTGCTCCGGATCGAGTTCCTCTACGTCGTGGCCCTGCTCGTCGGGACCCTCACCGTGGTCTTCGACATCGCCTACCAGTCCTACCTGCCGACCCTGGTGCGACGCGACCAACTCGTCGAGGGCAACAGCAAGTTGCAGGGCACCAGTTCCCTGGCGCAGATCGGGGGTCCGGGTCTGGCCGGACTGCTGGTGCAGGTGGTGAGCGCACCGGTGGCGCTGTTCGTCAACGCCGCCTCGTATCTCGTCTCGGTGGCCACTTTGGTCGCCGTCCGACGGCCGGAGCCGACGCCGGTGCGGCCGGTGCGGTCGGTGCCGCTGCGTCGGTCCCTCGCCGAGGGGATCTCCCTGATCTTCCGGAGTCCCGTGCTGCGGGCCTGCGCCCTCCAGTCCGGCCTGTACAACCTCTGCTTCCTGTCGTTGCAGACGATCTTCGTTCTCTACGCCACCCGGGTCCTCGGGCTCGGCCCGGGGGCGATCGGTCTGATCCTGAGCGTGGGGGCGGTCGGGTCCCTCCTCGGGTCCCTCGTCGCCCGCCCGGTGAAGGAGCTGGTCGGGCTCGGTCCGGCGATCGTGTCGGCCCTGGTGGCGTGCTGCGCCACGCCGGTGCTCATCCCCCTGGCCCCGACCGGCGGCCCGGCCGGAACCGTCCTGATCGTGGTGACCTTCGCCCTGATGGGGGCGGGAGCGACGATGGCGAACATCCACATCATCAGCCTCCGTCAGGCGATCACCCCGGAGGAGCTGCTCGGCCGGATGAACGCCGGGTACCGGCTGGTGTCCTGGGGGACCCTGCCGATCGGCGGACTGCTCGGCGGGGTGCTCGCCGACCTGGTCGGGCTGCGCCCCGCCCTCTACGTCACCGGGGTCTGCTTCCTCTCCGCCGTCGTGGTGATCGTCCGGTCCCCGGTCCGGGGGCTGACGGAACTGCCACCACCCCCGCAGACGTCACCGGTGGGGCACCTGGCCACCAATGCCTGACCGCCGCCGGTGGTCCCGACCGTCCGGAGGGGACGACATGCCGGATCAGCAGGCCCGGGAGGCCGGTCGCCGGTCGGCGGCGGTCGCCGACCGGATCCGCGCCTTCGACAGGCTGCTGGAGGGCCGGGACCGGGTGGGGCAGCAGGTGCACCACCGACTGGAGTACACCTTCGCGTTGCGCGGTCCGGAGCGTTTCGCCCAGGCCCTGCAGCGCGTCCTGGTGGGCGCCCGGTTCCCCGACGGGCTGCCCCGGGCCTGCGCTGTCGCGTTCGACCCGTGGGGGGCCCGGCTGTCGGTGGAGTGCCGGTTGCCGGGGTCCACCGTCATTCCCACCGCCCGGGGGTACCGGGCCTCGACGCCGGACGGACCGGTCCGGCCGGTGCCGAGGTCACCGGTGGAGATCCGACACCGCTACGCCGACCTCGTCGCCCGACTGGCGGTACGGACGCTCGCCGACGCGTTCGACGCCGCGCCTCCCAGCCTGGTGACCACAGTCGTGCTCACCGGATACGGCCCCGTGCGGCGGCCGACGCGCGTCGGCGTCGCGGAGACCACACCGGAGGGTGGCGGCCCCGGACCGGGTGTGCGCCCGCTGCTGGTCAGCGCGGAGGTCACCCGGGCGCTGTGGGACCGGACCGACGTCGACGACCCCGGTCTCGACCCGACGTGCTGCCTGCGCCGCCTGGGTGCGGACGTGTCGTTCGGTCGGTGACCCGCGACCCCGGTCGGCTCACCGCACCCCGGCACCGCACGAGGCGGTGGCGCTGATCGCCTCGCGGACCTCTTCGACGAGTTCGCGCATGGCGGCCTCGGCGCCTTTGGCGTCACCGGCCGCGACGCAACCGGCGACCCGGTCGTGCAGGTCCAGCGCCAGGGGCCGGGGTGGCCGTGGCATGAGTCCGTGTTCGGTCCGCCCGGCGAGCACCTCGGCGATCACGTCGGTGAGGGCGGTGAACATCTCGTTGCGACACCCGCGCAGCAGCAGGGCGTGGAACTCGACGTCGACGTCGAGGAACGCTTCGAGTTCACCGGCCTCCCCGAGCTGACGCATCCGGGCGGCCAACGCGCTGAGGCGGTCCCGGTCGGCTGTGGTCGCGTGCCGGGCGGCATTGGCGGCGGCGAGTGGTTCGACGGCGATCCGCAGCTCGGTCAGGGTCCGCAGCTGGTCGGCGCGGCCGGGGCCGTCGAGCCGCCAGCGGATCACCCGGGGGTCGAGCACCCGCCACCCGGCCGGCGGTTGGACCACCAGGCCGACCCGACGGCGGGACTGGACGAGGTTCAGGGCTTCGAGGATCCGCATGACCTCCCGCATCACGGTGCGGGAGACGCCGAAGCGCTGCTGCAACCGTTCCAGGGTGAGGGCGGCCCCGGGGGTGTGCTGCCCGCTGGTGATCTCCAGCCCGAGGGTGTCGAGCACCCGGTCGTGCAGCACCGGCGCGGCCGCCCGCGCCGTGTCGCGGTTCGCCTCGCCCATCAAAGATCCCCGATCCGTCGGTGTGCGCAGAGCCTAGCGCGTCGTGTGGGAGCGCTGCCGCCACCGGCGTCGACCAAAAAGGTGTCACCAATGTGTTTACAAAGATATTACCTTTGTGTGAGCATCGTGACCACCGCAGCGACATACCTCAACGAGTTCCCCGACCTGGCCGCCACCGTGGCGCCGCCCAACCCCGGTCGGGCCGACTTCGCACCACCACCGGTCGCCGAACCCGCCTCCGCGCGGTCCCGGCGACCACCCGCCCTCCGAAGGGAAAGCACATGCCCGTTGCGCACACGCACCCCTCACCGACCCGCCGCTCCCGGCGGGGACTGGCCGTCGGTCTCGTCGCCGGTCTGACGGCCGCCTCCGGAATCCTCGCCGCCCCCGGCGCGATCGCCGCCCCCGCCGCCGACCTGGGACCGAAGGTCGTGCAGACCAACCAGGCCCCGACCGGCCACTCGGTCACCTTCCGGTACGCGGCCCCAGCCGGAGTCGAGTCCGTCCAGATCTACGGCGAATGGTTCTTCTCCCAGGCCGAGAGCGTCACCTGTGTGGGTTGCGGTGACTCCCGGACCGGCGACCAGTGGCAGCCCGGCGACATCCTGGCCGACCCGTGGCGCGCCCTGCCGATGACCAAGGGCACCGACGGGGTGTGGACCTTCACCACCCCGCTGCCCTCCGGCACCTTCCGGTACGCCTTCGCCCACGACTGCGAAAGCCCCACCGCCAGCGGCTGCACCCTGCACCCCGACCCGGCCCGCCCGCTGGAGGTGGTGCCGCACGCCGGCGCGACCGGCGCCCAGCTCAGCCGGGTGTACGTCCCGAACAGCAAGCGCTTCCCCACCTACGACAACAGCTACCAGGCGCCCTCGCCCCGGAACAAGTCGGGCACGTTGGAGCAGCGCTGGTACACCTCGCCGCTGTCCACCAACCCGGTGGGCGAGCACGACGTCGTCGTGTACCTGCCGCACGGCTACGACCCCAACCGCTCCACCCCGTACCCGACGCTGTACCTGAGCCACGGTGGCGGCGGCAACGCCACCGACTGGACGGTGGAAGGCGTGGCCCACGAGATCCTGGAGAACGCCGTCCGCGCCGGCGTCGGCCACCAGGCGGTCATCGTCTCCACCGACTTCAACGGGCTGCCCGGCGGTAACCAGGGCTACGTCGACGAACTGCGCGACAACGTGATCCCGTTCGTGGAGAAGAACTACAACGTCTCCGACCGCGCCCAGGACCGGGCCTTCGGCGGCCTCTCCGCCGGTGGGGCCCGCGCCCTGACCCTGCTCTACGACAACACCGACCTGGTCGGCTACCACGCCGCCTGGGGCGCGGCCGACACCACGGTGACCGCCACCCCGGCCCAGATCGAGCGCATGAAGCAGGTCAGCGGCGGAATCCACGTCGGCACCGGCCTCCAGGACTGGCTGATCAACATCGCCCCGAACTCCGTCCAGCGGACCGAGAACTGGCGGGCCGCCGGTGTCGAGGTCACCGAGTACAACTTCGACGGGGTCCACGTCTGGGACGTGTGGCGTCAGATGCTCAACGACTACCTGCGGACCGTCGCGTTCCGGTCGACCACCACCAGCGTGGACGCCGAGACCATCCGGGCCGGCAACTCGCACCGCTACCGCATCGTCGCCTCCGCCGAGGTCGCGTCGGTCACCACCAGCACCGCGTCGCCCACCGGGAAGGTCGACTTCTACTCCGGTGACCGGCACCTGGGGTCCGCCAACCTGCGCAACGGCGTCGCGAAGTTCAACGGAAACGTCGCCGGCGACCTGGACCAGCCAGTGACCGCCCGCTACCAGGGCGACCGCCTCTACAACGCCTCCACCAGCGCCGGCTGACCCGACGCGCCCACGCGGCCCGTGGGGGGGGGCGGTACGGGTGGGCCGCCG